>JBJEXU010000136.1:0-8382 GCA_051886095.1 Christensenellales bacterium
ATCAATTTTAAAATTAAAATAACTTTTTAATTTAATTTGGATAAAAATTTGTTTTTACAATTAAGATAATTAGTAAAAATTTATATATTTTTATATTAGAAAAATATGTTTTAGACTTTTTTATATTATTAAATTATTATTTTTGTTTATTCTTCTTACGCAATTTTATAGCAATAATAATAATTAGAGTTGTTGCTATAAGAGTAAATAGTAGGAACATTCCACTCATAATAAACATACCTGTAAATACAGTTGTAGTATTACCAATTATTTTGGGAGTTTGGATGCCTATTATTAAATAACCGATAGTTGCATATAAACAGTAAGCATCAATTAAACTAAGTAAAACTAACATTGTAATTCTAAACGCCTTCATAATTGCCTCCTTCGATTATGAAAGATACATATTGACTACCATCAAAGTATCCCATTTTGGTATCAGTAGGAATAGCTTTATTTCGTTCAAAATTATCAAATTTTTGCATTTGTTTGGCTATATAAGATGGAGTATAAATAAGTGGAGGATTAATATATTCAGTATCACTTGCAACAGTATTCCATAAATTTAATGCAAAGTTAGAACAATTAAAAATTGGGTTCCATCTATCGTGACTTGAGATATAGTCGCAAAGAGTATTGATATCTTCTTCAGAAATACCAATAGTTATAGATAATCTTCCATTATATTTATCGTGCTGAGCAATATAATTACTTTCAACATTATACCAAACCCCAAAATGCTGGAGTATTGACCAAGTACCTAAAGAAATTGTTTCGTTAGGAGCAATAGTTTTATTTAAAATATTAATTGGATTTTCTGATATATTTTCTATAGATAAAAAAGAATGACCAAGGTTCATAAGACCTAATTTTTCTTCACCTTCACCATTGAAAGTAAATAATGTAAATTTGGCTATATCAGAAGAACTTATTTCGGCTTTATATTCTCTATCATCATTTTTATTGCACGCAAAAAAAGCAGTAGACGAAATACAAATTATTAATAATATTAAAATTAAATTAAATAACTTTTTCATATAAATATTTTACTTAATTATAATTAAAATGTCTACTTTTGATATTAATAATATTAAATAAAATCAAATTTATTTTAGACTTTGCGACAAATGTTGCAAATGTAAAATTTTCTTGCTTCGTTTAATAAAATATCTAAAATTAGTCATTTAGATTTATTAAAAGTTTAACCTAATAAACTTTCTTTTAATGCTTGTTTTTCATTAGATTTTAAATTAAGTATTTTATTTAAAGTATTTCTATTCCAAAGAATAATTCCAGATTTTTCTGCAAGATTGATTGCGGGCTTTGAAAAATATGAGTTAGTAATAATAACTCCTAAACTTGCATTATAATAATTTGTTGCTGTATAAACTTCTTGTACCGCAGAATTTCCAACTGTGTGATTATTATATAATTTACATTGTATTACAATTTTTTTATTCTTAGAATTTATTATTAAATCTGCGCCATAATCGTGAGATTTCTTTGTCTTTTTAACTTTGAAATCCATACTTAAAAGTAAATAATATAAAAAGTCTTCAAATTCGTCTCCACTAAGACTATCTATATTATCTAAAGTAATACTAGATAAATACTTATTAATTTGCTTTTTTTGGATAATTTTATTTAATAATTTTAAAATAAAAAAAATTATAGTGAAAGGAAAAAACACTATAATAAAAATAATCTCGGAAATCTTTTTACCCATAATATTATCCCCGCAATTTAAATTTATTGTTATCTTATATTTAAATTTTAATAGAATATTTACATTTGTTCTAAAATTAAAATTTTTGAAATAAGATTAAATGATTTTATATGTAAAATCATAAGTAATATTATAATTTTCCACCAAATAATATTAACTTAATTTTAATTTAACAAAATTTAATTTAATTGTCAATTTAATTATATTAGTATTTAAAACCTTTGACTTTATTTATAAAATTAGTTACACTTAAACTAGTTGAAAAATTTTATTTTTTTGGAGTATAAAAAATGGGTTTTATTAAAAAGAATTTACTAAAAGTTATTGAATGGAAAGATAGTAGTAAAAATACTGTTGTTTACAGATTTCCAGTAGAGGATAGATATGAGATTATGACTGGTTCTACTCTTGTTGTTAGAGAGAGTCAAGTGGCTGTATTTGTACATAAAGGTAAAGTCGCTGATGTATTTGAACCAGGTACATATAAACTTTCTACTGAGAACTTACCTTTTATTACTAAAATACTTTCTCTTCCTACTGGATTTGAAAGCCCTATTAAAGCAGAAGTTTATTATGTTAATACTAAACAATTTACTGGTCAAAAATGGGGTACTCAGAATCCTATTGCTATGCGTGACAAAGACTTTGGTATGATACAACTAAGGGGTTATGGTATATATTCTTTTAAAGTAAGTGATGCTAAAGTATTTATGAATGAAATGTTTGGTACTAATGAAATATACACAACAAGTGATGTTGCTGAACAGATTAGACCAATGATACTTCAGTCTATTTCAGATACTATTGCAGAAAGTAAAATATCTTTTCTAGACCTTGCATCAAATTATAAGGAATTTGGAGAGAGTGTTGTTGCTAATAGTGAAAAAGAATTTGCTTCCTATGGTTTAAAACTAGAAAAATTAGTTGTTGAGAACTTGTCTTTACCAGAAGATGTTGAGAAGGCTATTAATGAAAGAAGCAGACTTAGTATTATGGAAGAAAAGATGGGTACATATACTCAACTTCAAGCAGCCGATGCTTTAAAAGAAGCCGCTAAAAATCCAAATGGTAATAATCTTGCTGGACTTGGTGTAGGTCTTGGAGCAGCGGGAGCAATAGGCGGAATTTTTGGTAATGCTTTAGATACAACTAATAAACCTAAAACAAAAACTAAACTTTGTGTTAAATGTGGTATGGAAATTCCTGAGAAGAGCAAACATTGTCTTGAATGTGGAGCATCTCAAAATCCTACTTGCCCTAAATGTGGCGAAATCTTGACACCTAAAGCAAAGTTCTGCCCTAATTGTGGTGAGAAAATTGTAAGTGATAAGAAAGTTTGTGCAGATTGTGGCGAAGAATTAAAACCAAATGCAAAGTTCTGCCCAAATTGCGGAAAAAAGTGTTAAGTAATTTCTGAATTAAAATAACTTAAATGTTTAAAATAAATTTAAATATCTGCGAAGAAGATTGAAAGTAGCGGTTAAATATTTATTTAGAGAGAGATTGGTCGGTGCAAAATCTTTGAATATTAACTTTAGTGAATTACACAATCGGAGTGGAACTTTAGGCTTTTCTGTTTAAAAAGTACACAAGGGTAAGTAAATTACTTACTAAACAAAGGTGGTACCACGAAGCATACTTTCGTCCTTTGATGGAGTATGCTTTTTTGTTTGTTAATATAAAGTTGTAATGTAAAATTAAATCAAATAAAATAATAAACATTATAATAAATTAAAATAATTTTTATATTTGTTAAAAATATTTACTAAAGTTAAGTTGATAAAGATAAAATATTAATTAGGAGAAAATATGGTAGATACTAATTTATACAACGAATTAAAAGAAAGAGGATTATTATATCAATGTAGTGATGAAGAAGCATTGAAGAAAAAATTAGAGAGTGGTGAGCCTATAGTTGTTTATGAAGGTAGTGACCCAACGGCTGATAGTTTGCATATAGGACATTGTGTTCCTTATTGCATACTTCGTAGGTTTCAAAGAGCAGGACACAAAGTTTTAGTATTAATGGGTGGAGCAACCGCTTGTATTGGTGACCCAACGGGTAAAAACGAAGTTAGAAAAATGCTAAGTTATGAAGATATTAATAGTAATATAGAAAAAATAAAATCCACATTAGAGGTTTTTCTAGATTTTGATGGAGATAATCCAGCAGAAATAGTTAATAATGCCGACTGGTTTTCTAAGATTAATTATATTGATTTTATGAGAGATTATGGAGTGCATTTCAATATTAATAAGATGCTTGCAAGTGAAATCTATGATAAGCGTCTTGAGAGTGGAGGACTCACTTTCTTTGAAATGGGTTATATGCCAATGCAAGCCTATGACTTTGTTCACTTAAATAGAACTAAAGGTTGTACTCTTCAATATGGTGGTGCCGACCAATGGGGTAACATAGTAGCGGGTGTAGAACTTCAACGAAAACTTAATTTCCAAAATGGCACTAATATTGAATTAATAGGAGCAACAAATCCCCTACTTTTAACACCTGATGGCAAAAAAATGGGCAAGACTGAAAAAGGTGCTATTTGGATAAATAAAGATAAAATCTCCGCTTATGATTTTTATCAAGGAGTTTATCAAACACCAGATGCTTGTGTGGAAATGATGTTTGCATTGTTTACAGATATACCTATGGACGAAATTAGAAAATTATGTAGCGAAGATATTGTAAAAGCAAAAGAAAGATTATCTTACGAAATAACTAAATTTGTTCGTGGAGAAGAAGATGCCAAAATTGCAGTAGAAGCAACTAAATCATTATTTGGTAATGGAACTAATCTAGATAATGTACCTACCTTTGATTTAGATAAATCTAAACTTGGAACAATAACACTTGTTGACCTTGTTGCAGATAGTAAGTTATGTGCTAGTAAATCGGAAGCAAGACGAATGATTGAAGGTGGCGGAATATATCTAAACGAAGAAAAAATAACCGATTTTAGAAGAGTTATAACACCTGATGATTTTAAAGAAAATTATTGCTTACTTAGGAAGGGAAAGAAGAATTATATCAAAGTATCAGCCTTATGAAAAACGGCGCAAACGTAAAATTTAAGGAATTTTACTTGCTTATTTACTTAAAAAAACCAAAGTCTATTATTTAGTTTTACTAAATGTCTAACTTTGGCTTTTTTTATTCTTACATTATTTAATTTTTTAGGCTGATAAATTTAACTATAACCTAAAGTATTTTTATGTTTTAAGTTCTTTCCTGCCAACGGGCATATAAAGTCATATTGCTTTTAACTGTATCAATTTCAAATCTCCAAACTTTTGTAAGACTTGCATCTTGATACCAACCTATAAATATATAACCTGTTTTAACTGGATTTTCAGGCTTGCGGACAAGATTACCTTCGTTAACTGTTTGACTAGGTATATTAAAAGTATCTGCACTATTGGTATAAAAAGTAACTATATATTGGTTATTTGGTTTGTTAGTTTGATTTGGGTCGGTACCACAACTACAATTACAACCAGGAAAGAAAACTACTATCGGTAGCATTAATAAGGCTATTAAAATTACTTTCCATTTTTTATTCATATTTTTTAACTAGTTTCTCTTATTTTTATTATTTTATAACAAAACAACTAAAAATAGCAACTAATTATAAAATGAAAGTTATAAATCCATAAGAATTGAAGATAAAATTTTAACTCCAGCAATAAACCCTTGTTTAAAATCTTCAGAATTTCTATATGGGTCGACATAAGAATATTTAATGTTTTCTCTATTTACAACATATTCACGCATAATTTTGTATTCTTCAAATAATTTTTCTGCCATTGTATAATCTTCTCTTGTATACCTTAAATATTTTGACATATCTTCTACTAGCATAAAATTTTCCTTATAATTAATAAATTATATCTAATTTTACATAAAATTCAAAACAATATTTAATATAATGAAAAAAATATACAAAAACTAACAATAATATTCAAACCATATCTAATAAATCACAAGTAAAATAATAATAGGAGTAAGATTTGTGGATATGAATTTAAAAGAATTAGTTAATCGATTAGGGTATTTTAGAAATAAAAGAAATTTGTCTAGTAGAGAGGTTAGTTTACGAATGGGATATTCGGAAACTTGGTATTATAGAGTTGAGGCAGGTCAGATAGATATTAATGTCTCTACTTTGTTTGGTTTATGCGAAGTTCTAGAAATTCAACCTAGTGATTTGTTCTATTATGATATTAATAAAATAGAAGAAGATAAGGAATTAAATAACTTAATTCCAAAGTTAACTTCATTAGAAAAAGAAAGCATTTGTAATTTAATTAAAAGAAAATAATTGTTTAAATTCCTTAAAGTTAATTTAAGGAATTTTTTTATACATTAAGTATTGCAATTTGAATTTTATTGTGGTATCCTATCCTAATTTAGTAATTAAAATTTTAAGGTGAAATTATGGAAAATACAGAAGTTAAGAAAGTAACAAAAATAAAAAAAGATAAAACTAAGAAAGAAAAAAATAGTAGTATTTTTGGTGTAATTGCGTTCTTATATAAAATAATGGATAAAAAGGAAAGAGCAAATTTTATCTTTCTTACTTTTGCCAATGCTTTAAATGGTTTCTTTAAACTATTACCTACTCAAATTATTGCTATGCTTGTTTCCCTTATTGCTGGACAAGATACTTATATATTCGGTTTATTTATAAGTAAAAATGCTAATGTACTTGTAGTAATTGCTTTAGGTGCAATTAGTGTACTTATACCTTATATATTTAATCAGATACTGGGTTATTATAAAAATAAATTTGCACTTTGTATTTTATTAAAAACTAAGAGAGTTGCATACGATTGGGCCACCACACCTAGAAAAAATTTAAATCTTGGAATGACAATAGGAGACGCAACTTACAGAATTAATGATAGTATCGTAGATATTGAATTTGTACTTAATTCTTTCTTTGATACAATAATTCCACAAATCTGTATGGCGGTACTATCTTTCATATTTGTATGTTTTATGGAACTATGGTCAATTCCTGTTTTAGTGTTAGGTATTGTGCTTTCGGCTGTTGCTTTCTTGGTTAGGTCTAAAGTAGAAATCCCAGTAATTAATGATATGGAGAAACATAGTGCTAGAATTACTAACTTTATGGTAAATACTCTAGGGAATTTGACACAAATTAACCTTTCAAAGTCACAAAGTATGGAAAATGGTAATTTAAAAAAGCGTACTGATGATTACTTAAAGTCTTCTAAAAAGAGATTTAGTATTTGGGAATACTACTGGATAGTTAATACAATTATTAATGTAGTGTGTACTTATGGAATTATGGCAATCTGCGCTGTGCGTGTGCGTTCGGGACAAATATTTGCTAGTGATATAGTTATAATTAATAACTATGTTGCTAATGTATTTAATCCTATTCAGAATTGTGGTTGGTTCTTAAATTCTAGTACCCAACTAATGACTAAGATAAATAGATTAAAAGAATTAAGACCGACTATAAAAAATTCCATTGATGTTACTAAAGATAATTATCTAAAGCCAATAGAAAAAATCACCCTTAAAAATGTAAGTGTTATCAATGACGATGATACAGTTATTGAGAATATTAACTATACATTAAATAAAGGAGAATTAACTGTAGTTACTGGTGAAAGTGGCGGAGGGAAAACCACTTCGCTAAGAGCCCTACTAGGTATTGCAGAAAGACAATCGGGCGATATAATAATTAATGATGAATATAAAGCAAAATCTATGTATAGTTTTATTGATAGATTTTCGGTTGTAATGCAATCACCTTTTATATTTAATCGTGATGTAAAAGATAATGTTTATTATCCAAATGTAGAACCAACTCCAAGAAGTAAAGAGATTGTTAAAGGTCTTAATATGGGTAAGATTATAAATAAAAAGTTTGACGAAGATAGTGAACAAGAAATGCAATATAAATTAAGTGGTGGTGAGAAAAAGAGAATTTGTGTATTAAGAGGATTAATTCAAGAAAAGGAAGTTTATGTTTTTGACGAGCCAACTAACGAATTAGATGCCGACAATACAAATAGAGTACTTGATTACATTAATCAACTAAAGACAAATGCTATTGTAATGGTAGTAACTCACGATAAGCGTATGATTGACAAAGCAGACAAAGTGGTAACTATTAATAATAACAAAGTTAGTTCACTGTAAAATGGTTATTTATTACCAAATGGTATATATTTACAAAAAAGGTTGTGTGTTATGAAAGTATTTGCAGAAAGACTTAGAGAATTAAGACAAGAGAATAATTTATCACTCAAGAAACTTGCAAAAGAGTTAAATGTAAGTGATGTTGCAATCAGTAGATGGGAAAATGAAACAAGAATACCAAATATTGAAAATTTGGTAACGATTGCTAAATATTTTGGAGTTAGTACTGATTATCTAGTAGGATTAGAAGATTAAAAAAAAGATAGGCATTAATTAAAATTTTCTGTCTATCTTTTTATTTTTTAGAACTGTGCTTTGTATAGGCTAGCGTATACTCCGTTTAATTTAAGTAGTTCGTCGTGTTTACCCATCTCTTCTATACGACCATCTTTCATTACAAGTATTAAATCGGCATTAACTATAGTAGATAGTCTATGTGCTATTATAAACGAAGTTCGATTTTTAAGAAGTTTAT
>JBJEXU010000137.1:0-8363 GCA_051886095.1 Christensenellales bacterium
ATCAATCTGCATATATTCTTCAATAGAAAAATATTCAACATCGTTAATGTGAATGAGACCTCTTTTTTGAGTTTCTTCAATATAATTAAGCACAGCACCAGCACTACATATTGCGAAATGTCTGTTATTAATATTGAAAGTTTTTAAACTATCAACCTTTAATTGTGCCTTTAATTTACTTAAAGCAAAATTAAATTCAAAAAAATTATTATCATACAATTCACATTTTGGAATATATTGAGAAACCACACAAGGAAGCAAATCAAAAAATTCTTTCATTTCTGAATTAACTATTATTTCGCTAGGCTTAACACTAACAAGATAATCGTTAAGTTTGGTTAAAATATTATCATTAGTAAATTCAGTCAGAACAAATTTACCAGTAGAAATATCTATAATAGCCACTCCAATAGCATCTTTTTCTTTATAAATACTAGCAATATAATTGTTCTTTGTCTCATCAAGCATAGATGAATCCATAAGTGTACCGGGAGTTACAACCCTTACAACACCTCTCTCAACAATCTTGACACCTTTTTTTGGTTCAGTTAATTGTTCACAAATAGCGACTTTATAGCCCTTTTCTAGTAGTTTTGCAATATAACTTTCAGCGGCGTGATGGGGCACTCCGCACATAGGTGCACGCTTTTCAAGACCACAATCCTTGCCAGTAAGAGTAAGTTCTAGTTCTCTTGCACAAAGTTCTGCATCCTCAAAGAACATTTCATAAAAATCACCCAGCCTATAAAATAAAACTGCGTCATTATATTCTTTTTTTAAATTTAAATAATGTGTCATCATTGGTGAAATAGACATTTTAATCTCCAATTTATACTAATTCTGCAAATAATTTATTATAAGCAAACTTAGTAACCTTAACTTTATAAAATTTATTGGTTTCTAGTTTGGCATTGACATAAATAGTTTTACCACTATCAGTCAATACCTCATAACCATTTTCAGTATTCTTAATAGCGATTACATTAAAAATAACCCCAATTGCTTCTTTATTCTTTTCTTTAGTAATTGACTTAGTTATTTCAAGTAATCTATGAATTCTATCTTTTTTAATTTCCTCTGGTATTTGGTTAGGCATTTTGTCAGCAACAGTTCCGCTCCTTTTAGAGAACATAAATGCAAATACACCATCGTATCTAACTTCTTTTACCAACTCACAAGTATCAAGGAAATCTGCTTCAGTTTCACCTGGAAAACCGACGATAATATCTGTAGATATATAAACATTAGGAATTGTTCTAATCATTTTTATTAATTCCAAATAATGTTCTCTTGTATAGCGTCTATTCATACTTTTTAAAATATTATTGCTACCCGACTGAATAGGAAGATGAATAACTTTGGCAATTTTATCATTCTCAGCAATAACATCAACAACTTCCTTAGACAAATCTTTTGGGTGAGATGTCATAAATTTAACCCTAAAATTCCCCTCTAAATTAGCAATTTGTTTTAGTAAACTCGCAAAATTAATAGATTTATCTTCAAAGTCATTGCCATAACTATTAACATTTTGACCAAGTAAAGTTATATATTTGTAACCATCACTTATAAGTTTTTTACATTCATCAATTATATCTTCAGGTTTTCTACTTCTTTCTCTTCCTCTAACATAAGGAACAATACAATAAGAACAGAAATTATTACAACCATAATTAATATTAACCCACGCATTAGAAAATAGATTATCTCTAGACATTTCTACATCTTCAAAAATGCCCTTTTCTTCCTTCCAAACATCTGTAATCTTTTTTCTATCATTATTGAAATTAATTAAATACTCTTTAAATAAATGTAAATTATGAGTTCCAAAAATTATATCTACAAAAGGAAACTTGGAACGAATTAAATCACTCCTTCCATCTGCTTGAGACATACAACCACAGATAGCAACAATAAGATTAGGATTTTTCTTTTTAAGTTTCTTTAATGCACCAATATTACCAAGTATTTTTTGTTCAACACCATCACGAATACAACAAGTATTAAATACAATTACATCAGCATCATTTAAATTATTACAAGGTGAATAATTAAGACTAGCAAGCATTCCAGAAAGTTTTTCACTTTCGTGAACATTCATTTGGCAACCAAAAGTTTTAATAAAATATTTCATATTGTCTCTCTTTAGTAATTATTAATTTAATTTAGTACAAAATAAGTATATATTATATTAAAAAAAAATTCAAGTTTTTTGTAAATTAATAATTATATTTACATATGAGGTTTCTTTATGAAATTTAAGAAAGCAATAAAAATATTTTTAATGATAAGTCTAATTTTAATAATAATTTTTTTATCATTCACATTATGGTTTATCATTAACTCAATAAATGAAGTAAAATCAACAAATGTTTCTTTAACTGGCAATGCTATAAACTCTTGTGAAATCTATGATAAAAATGGAGATGTAATATTAAATAATTTAGGACTAGAAAATTCATATGTAGAACTTAAAGATATAAACTCAGATACAATTAATGCTTTCTTAAGTATAGAGGACAAAACTTTTTATGAGCACGATGGATTAAACTATAAAAGAATGCTAAAAGCTATGTTCGTTAATATAATTGATGGCAGTTATTCTCAAGGAGCAAGTACTATTACTCAACAATTAGTTAAAAATAAATATCTATCAAACGAAAAAACATTAAGTCGAAAAGTAAAAGAAATTTATTTAACCAAAAAAATGGAAGCAACAGAAGAAAAAGATAAAATCCTAGAGAATTATTTAAATACAATTTATTATGGAAATGGCGCTTATGGAATTGGAAATGCATCATATAGATTTTTTGGTAAAACACCAAAAGAATTAACATTAAGTGAAAGTTGTGTTCTAGCAGGTGCCGTTAATTATCCATCTTATTATTCACCTATTAATAATTTAGAAAAATCTAAAAATCGTAGAGATTTGGTTCTATCAGAAATGCTAAGTGACGGCAAGATAACCAATCAAGAATATTTAGATGCACTTAACGAAGAAATAG
The DNA here is from genome assembly GCA_051886095.1 of Christensenellales bacterium. Lineage (GTDB taxonomy): Bacteria > Bacillota > Clostridia > Christensenellales > UBA1242 > UBA11490. Next base: position 3,006 of record JBJEXU010000137.1, read on the forward strand.
TTTTAAATCCAAAACCAATTACAACAATTAATAAATTAGATTTATATTCACAAAATGTTTTAAATGAGGCAAGCAAAATTCTAAATATTAGCGAAGAAGAAATTTTTAATAAAAATTATAAAATATTTACATATCAAGATAATGAAATTCAAAACACACTAAATAATAAAATTAATGATGAAAAATATTATGATGAAAATGAATATGGAAATATTGCTGATAGTTTATCAATAATTCTAGATAACCAAACAGGAGGTGTTGTTGCAGTTGCCGGAAAAAGTGATTATAATTTAGTTAATTTTAAAAGACAACCGGGAAGTTTAGTTAAACCAGTTCTTATTTACACTCCAGCATTAGAAGAAAAAATTATTTATCCGTGTAGCGAGATTTTAGATGAAAAAGTAAACTTTGATTTATACACACCACAAAATGTAGGAGATAAATATTATGGTTATGTTTCAATTAATGAATGTGTAGCCAAAAGTCTAAATATACCAGCAATTAAATTATGTCAAGAATTAGGTATTGAGACTTGCAAAAGTTATGGTGAAAAATGCGGACTTGATTTTAATGAAAATGATAATGGACTAGCAATAGCACTAGGTGGTTTAACAGATGGTTTTACTTTACAAAATATTACAGAAAGTTATTTACCATTTACTAACAATGGAAAGTTTAAAAAAAGTAGTTATATTTCAAAAATAATTTCACCCAACAATTTGACAATATATAATAACAAATTGTCAGAAAACACATATTGTTCATCTGATAATGCTTATCTAATGACAAATATTTTAAATTACTCAACAAGGTTTGGAACTTCCAAAAAATTATCAAGTTGCAATTATGATATTGCAGGAAAAACTGGAACTGTTAATGTAAAAAATTCAAATAAAAATACAGATGCATATAGTCTAGCATATACATCTAAACATACTATGTCTGTATGGTTAGGTAATTATTCAATGAATGGAAAGTTTAATCTAAATGGAAATAATAATGGTGGTACTTTTGCTACTGAAATTATTAAAAATACTTTTGATAAAATTTATGAAGATAATAAGCCAGCAGATTTTAATGTACCAAATTCGATTATATCTCTTCCGGTAGATACAATAAATTTAAAAGAAAATCATAAAATTTTTTTAGGAGAAAATTTACCAGAGAGATATCAAAAGTTAGAAATATTTTCTCAAGATAATACACCAACAAATTCTAAAAATAATTTATTAAATACTGATGATATTAATTTTACAATAACAAACAAAGATAATTATATTAAACTAACATTTAATTGCAAAGAATATTTTGATTATTATATTTATAGAATTGATAGTTCTAATAATAAAAAACTGTTAAAAACTATTTCTAATCAAAATGGAATTTATGAATTTAACGATTATAATATTAACTTTAATGAAGAATTTAAATATTATCTAGTTTGCAAGTCCATAATAAATAATTTCACACAACAAACCGAAATTAAGAAAACAAAGATAATTAAAGATTATAATAATTTATTAAATAATACAGATAATTTATCTTGGTTATTTGGTAATTAAAATTATTAAATCATTATATTTTATATTAACAAAATAAATCAAAATGTAATTTCAAATTAATAAGTTAGTCATATAATTATTATACTAAACTCATAATATTTTATAAAAAAAGTCATATAACGATATTTATTATATGACTTAATTTTTTTGTTTAAAAATATATATTAAATTAATTTTAATAAATTATATTAATTTTTACCTTGTAGTTTTTCTTTAATTAAGCTATTAACTTCAGCAAAAGCTTCAGGATTATTTTGAAAATACAATCTGGCATTATCTTTACCCTGACCAATCTTTTCACCTTTATAACTATACCAAGAACCACTCTTCTGAATTATGTCTAATTCTGATGCCACATCAATTACACAAGCTTCATTATTAATACCTGTTCCGTACATAATGTCAAATTCAGCAACTTTAAATGGTGGAGCAAGTTTATTTTTAACAATCTTAACTTTGGTTTTATTTCCAATAATCTCAGTTCCGTCTTTAATAACATCAGTTTTTCTAATATCCATTCTAATTGAAGAATAAAACTTTAATGCCTTACCACCAGTTGTTGTTTCAGGACTGCCATACATAACGCCAATTTTATCTCTTAATTGATTAATAAAGATAACACAACAATTAGTTTTATTAACTATAGCAGTTAATTTTCTTAATGCTTGGCTCATAAGTCTTGCTTGAATACCAACGAAACTATCACCCATTTCACCATCAATTTCTGCCTTAGGTGTTAATGCAGCAACACTATCAATAACAATGCAATCAATAGCACCACTTCTAACAAGTGCTTCACAAATTTCAAGTGCTTGCTCACCAGTGTCTGGCTGAGATATGTATAAATCATCAATATTTACACCTAGTCTACTCGCGTATTGAGGGTCAAGAGCGTGTTCTGCGTCAATAAAAGCAGCGGTTCCTCCCATTTTCTGCGCCTCAGCAATTATGTGAAGTGTAACGGTTGTTTTACCAGAACTTTCTGGTCCATATATTTCAATTATTCTACCTCTTGGAAGACCTCCAATTCCTAAAGCAAGGTCAAGAGTTAAACACCCAGTAGGAATAACATCTATACTTCTTTGAACATCGTCACCAAGTTTCATGATAGACCCTTTACCAAATTGTTTCTCAATTTGTGAAATGGCTTGTTCTAGTTGTTTTTTCTTATTGTCGTCCATATTAATTTATCCTTTTATCAAACATTTGTTTTATATATTTATTATACACTATTTTACCTGAATTGCAAATCATTTTGACGAAGTTTTTTTATTAGATAAAATAGTGCGGTATCAGAAATATTATCAATCAAGTTTTCATCGCTAGTTAATATTTTGTTTTTATAAACGTGAATACCCTCAAAATCTCCAATAGCAATATAGCAAGTATCGAGTGTTATATCACCTAAAACAAATATTGCAATTTGAGCATTGGATTGTTCTAAAAGTAAATTATCTAATTCATAAATTGTATTTACACTATATTTACCATATTTATCAACAACTCTAGAATCTAAATTTAATTGCTTAATAATATTCTCAAAATTATTAAAAATAAACGCATCAGAAATGAGAGAATTATCCAAACAACATAAATTCTTAGTAATATTACCTAATGTAATAGTTTCAGCAACAACTAGTTGTTTTTTATGTAAATTAAGTAAATATTTTGCAGTTTGATACAAATTGGTATCTTCCATTGAATAAATAAATTTATTTAGTTTTGAGCATATAGTTGATAAAATATTTTGTATATTTTTAACCTTATTAATATCATATCTAATATAAATTTTATTATCAAGTCTTTCATTTATTATCTGAATATTAATGTCAGAATTCATTAATTCTTCACTAATTAAATTGCGAATATCTCTTTCTAAAATACCATAGCACCTTATAATTAAGCACTCTAAATTATTTTTAGAAATATCAATGAGTAAAGGCAAAATATAATTATTATAATTCATAGTTGCAAAATCATAATTTGATGGTAGAAAAATTATATATTGCTCTAAATATTTGTACATAAATCCATTGTTTAAGAATTTTTCATTGCATAAAGGAATAGATTTAGAAGGAACTTTACCCTCCATTTCTTCTTGCACAGAAAAATTAATATTACACTCATTGCAATATTTTTTTAGTGCATTGAAACAAGCATTATTGTTCTCAAGTTTATCTCCAAAAATCCTAGATAAATTTTCTTTAATATTATAATTATAAATTGTTTGGTCATTTCCAATTACAAATAAAACATCAAATTTTTGAGAAATAATATTTCGTAATGAATCAAAATTATTATCAAAATATGAAATAAGGGAAACATTCTCCCCCATTTCATATAATCTATTCTTAAGATAATTAATAATTTTTTCTTGTTCTTTTGACTTTATTAAGTTAGAGTTTAGCCCAATTATAGCAATCTTCATATTTTAATTTATTTAGTTTTTGCAGTTGATTTTTCAGTTTTAGTATTAGCAGTTTTAGTTGCTTTTTTAGGTTTAGATACATTATCTAAGTTAGAGTTATCAACAGAATTACTTGTTGTATCATTTTTAGTTTCTGCTTTAGAGTTATCATCTTCTTTGAAAACAGCAGTATTCTTAACTAAATATAAAATTCCAGAAATCAAAACTATCAAAGTAGTTACTGCTACAAATCCATAGAATACATACTCAAAATAAGTCATAAATGCAGTGCCGTTAACTCCACTTATAGCATTAAGGCCAGCAACTAAGAAACCATATACAATCATAACATACTGAAAATTTGCCTTAATCTTGCCTAATTTATCAGCAGGAATAATAACACCCTTTAGTTGTGCTATTTGTCTTAGTCCAGTAACAGCATAATCTCTAAGTAAAATAATAAATACAGCAATGATTCCATAAGGATGAGGAATTATTGGATTAGCACCTACAATTAACAATAGTAAACCAGTAGTACATAATAATTTATCTGCTATTGGGTCAAGAAACTTACCCAAGTTAGTAACTAAGTTATATTTTCTAGCAATATGTCCATCTAAATAGTCGGTAAATGCAAGTAAAATAAATAATGCAATGGCTACAAAATTAGAATATGGAAAATTAATAAGTCCTACTGCTAAAAATACTGGTAACATTATTATTCTTGCTAAAGTTATTTTATTTGGTAAATTCATACCCTTTCTCCTTCCAAATCATAATCAGATTTGTTTGTTATTTTTATATTGTAAATACTTCCGACATTCAAGCACTCATTGATATAAATTACTGTATCAATCATAGGACTTTGTCCGTAATATCTACCTATAGAATAATTGTCGTGGACCTCATCAATAATAACTTCAAATATTTTCCCTATTAAGTTACTATTGTTTTCCTGAACAACATTAAATTGAATATTTGAAAGTCTATCAAGTCTTTCGTTTTTAGTACTTTCATCAATTTGATTATCAAGATTATAAGATTTAGTTCCTTCCTCACGACTATATGCAAAGAAACCAACATTATTAAGTTTATATTTTTTTAAGAAATCACTTACTAAATTAACATCGCTTTCTTGTTCATTAGGAAAACCAACTATAAAAGTTGTCCTAAGCACAAGACTAGGAATTTTATATTTTAATTTATCAAATAAAGCACAAATACTCTCATAACTAGAGCGTCTATTCATTGCCTTTAATATATTATTTGATATATGTTGCAAAGGAATATCTAAATATTTAACTATTTTATCATTATTTTTAATTTCATTAATCAATTCATCATCAATTTCTTCCGGATAACAATATAATAACCTTATCCATTTAATAC
>JBJEXU010000138.1:0-2246 GCA_051886095.1 Christensenellales bacterium
AGTGAAAACTGTTTTATTTTCAATTAGTGTGCAAATTTGGAAAACATTTGGATTGTCCCAACCTTCTTTTAAAGCAGAATGAGAGAAAATAAATCTGAGTGGGCAATCAAAAGACAATAACCATTCTTTGTCTTTCATAATGGTATTGTATGTAGAGTAGTCATCAGCAGTATCGCCATTTGTGTTTTTAATTTTACCTTTCTTATCCTTACTAAAATACCCATCGTGGACTTTTTCGGTATCTGTGTTAAAGAATGCTTTAACTTCTGCATATCGTGATTGATTTATTAGTTCTTCATAGCACTCCTCAAACATTTTTGCATAAATACCTTTTTGGTCGTCTGCATCATAATCGCGATATTTAGCAACTTCATCAATAAAGAACAAAGACAAAACTTTTATGCCTTTTTTGATATAAATTCTTTCTTTGTCAAGATGAGCTTCTATTGTGCGTTTAATCATTTCACGCTTTTTTGTCATCTCATCAATATCGCCAATAGCTTTGCCAAGACTTAAAAATTCAGTGTTTGTAAACTCAATTTCTTCAAAGCCTTCCATTGCATTGATTCCAGCAACAACATAGCCCTCATAAATACTTCTTCCAGTTATTGTTTCAAGATTGCTATTTGGTTTAACGGTCTTTGTTACTCGTTTTACAGAACCATTAGTTCCTGCAACATCAAGTTCAAGCTTTGCGGTATATCCATTTTTATTATCAACATCCAAAAGTTTAATATATGGTTTGTTAAAATCGTCAACAAGATTGTTGTTTACAACACAAATTTGCTTAACAATGTGCATATTGTAAGCGTCAACAGGCGTTAATCTATAAACAGTGTTAATCTTTTGTCTATGAGTAGCAGAATATCTTAATTCAAAAAGTGGATTAAGTCCTTCAATCGCTTCTCTTGCTTTTGTTGTGTTATCTACACTTTGTGGCTCATCAATGATTATAATAGGGCGACATTCTCGCAAAAATTCTTTTGCAGATTTCGCCATTTGGTCGCTTTGTTGATTAAACAAGTTTTCGTTTTTCTTAAAAGCGTCTATATTAACTATCATCACTTCCAAATTGTTAGATAAAGCAAAATCTCTAACTTCGTGGCGTTTAGCAGAGTTGTAGATAAAAGGTTTAACTGTAACACCCTCATATTCGCGTTTAAAATAATCACGAGTGGTTTGCATAGACTTGTAAACACCTTCACGAATTGCAACACTTGGCACAACCACAACAAATTTTTTAAATCCATATTGTTTATGTAGTTCTAAAATTGTCTTTGTGTAAACAAAAGTTTTACCCGTTCCTGTTTCCATTTCAATATTAAAACGGAGTTCTTTTAACTCGGTTAGTGGTAACAAATTTCTATCTTGCACTTCTTTCAAATTTGCTTGAATTTGTTCCATAGATAAGTCAAGATTATTTGCATATCCAAGTAATTCATCTTTTGTAAAGTCCACAATATCAAATTTTTCAACGGAAAAAGTTGACGGTGCACTTGCACAGCCTTTAAACAAATCTACAACGCTTTTTACTGCGTCCTCTTGAAATTCTTGCTTTTTAAATTTTAGTTTCATAGTATTCCTTTATTTTTTCTTAAATAATTTTGTTAACCAGTTACCTTTTACCTCTTTCGCAATGGTTGTATTAACTTGATTTTCACTTGTTTTATTAGAAGAAATTTTATTTTCTCCAATATTTGATTTATTTATTTTGCCAGCATTAAATACATTTGTGCTATTGTCATTATGATTTATAGTAGTGTTGTTGGTTATATTTTGAATATTTTGTTCTTTCATATTTAATTCACAACCTTTCTCTATATAAATTTTTGCATTTAAATTTAACTTAAATTCCATAATTTCGTATTTATTTGAAGAAATTACATCAATTAAATTATTACTTTTTAAGTAAGATAAAATCGATTGAATATCATCTTTTGGCTCATAATATAACAAACCTTTATCTATTTCACTAGTTTTAATAACTTCTCCAATGTTATATTTGAAAATAAGATTTTTTGTTATAGCATTAATTTTATCTATTGTATTATTAGGATAATTTTTAATAAGTTTTGCCACATTAATATAAATAGGTTCTTTTGTAGGTTGGTCCTTTGTTTCTTCTTCATAAAAAAATTTGTAATAGTATTTATTATAATCTGGACTTTTAAGCAAAGATTGATAGATACAGTTAAATCTTTTTCTTTTATTGATTGTTGCATTATTTTCAGTGTCAGATATTTGAT
>JBJEXU010000139.1:0-8351 GCA_051886095.1 Christensenellales bacterium
TTAGCAGAAATACTAAATGTAGACCTACTTATAGTAGAATTATTAACAGCTCCAAATAATACCGCTGTATTAGTTGCGTTAAAAACAGAATTATTGTATGTTATTATCTTTTTATCTTCATCTTCATTATTATTTTCAACTTTAATTGTGAAACTACAGTTGGTAATCTGAACACCATCTAAAGTATTTGCTAAAATACCATAGTTTTCGGTGTCTATTTTTGAATTTTCAAAGTTAGTTTTATTAACATTAATTACAAAATTAATATTTTGAAGCACTGCACCATTAAATATATTAAATATAGTTGCAATCTTAGTTGGTTCGGTTTTGCTTTTATCACTTAAATTTATAGTGATTGTAGGACTATTTTCACCTACAAATAATGACTTTATACCGCCATAATATTGAATATATCGACTACCAGTTTCATTATAAGTAATTTCTATATCATTTAAAATCTTATAGGTCTTACCAGAGGAACTATTACTAAATGCTTTGTTAAGGTCATCCTCATCTATTACTTTTTCTATTGAAGTAGTAACACCACTTGCGTAAGTTGGTAAATAATCTGCCATATCCCAAACATTAGCATCAGCATTAGGGAAAACTCCAATGTCACCACTTTCATATCTATTAATGATAGTTTCACCATCGTCATTTGAAGTTTCTTTAGTACCATATCGGAAGATATTACGAGTATTTTTACTTGCGCCCTCTCCATCTTCAATAGAATAATATTCACCAAGTAATTGTTGTATATATTCTTGAGATGTAAATACTTTATTAAAGTTGAGTTTATCAAGATATTTAATATCGCCGTCTGTATTTTCAACAGGAGAATAATTATTTAGTTCAGTTGGATATGCAATTCTATAACTCAATGAGTTAATTTGATTATCTTCTCCACCATTTATTGTAAAGTTGGTTTTAAAGTAATCATCATTTCGTGTTCCGCTTTCAATCGTACCTTCGGTAGTCATTAGTCCCAATGTTGAACTAAATACACCTTTTGCATTAGCATAAAGTTGATATACTAAATCATAACTCGCATATACATCTATATCAGTTGTATCACCATTAACAATTCCCGAGTTAGTTGTATTTCTTAATAATGATTTACCTACTACAGATCCAACATAATAACTTGTATGTCCAATTCTATAATTATTTTCGATAGTTTCAGGTTCGTTATCCCCAGTCTCTGAATTGATAAAATAGTTAATTGGCAAATTGCCTATTTCTGGCATTTTTATAAAGAAATTATCATATCCTAACGAGCCATCTTTCTGGTATAAAAGTTTCTCATTATCAAATAAAATTTTAGTAATATTATCTCTAATATTTAATGTATCAGATTGTGCATTCCAATTAGTTAATGATATAACTTGATCCATTTTAATACTATTGTTAATCTTAAGATTATCATCGGATTTTTCACCATCATTTATTTGTAAACCTATAATACCACCAATTATATATTTACCATATACCGTTCCTGTATTATATACATATCCTAAATAGTTATAACCTTCTGAATAACCTACAATACCACCAGCAATATAACTAAGAGATTTAATTACATTTACCTTAACATAACTATCTAATATAACTCCATTTTTAGAGTATCCAGCAATACCACCAATAGATACAACATAATATGGTTCACCTGAACTCATATCAAATAGATTAAATGTTCCGTTTTCCCTATCGTCTGATAGAATGGTTGCATCAAATTCTTTTTGTTCTATTTCCGAATATGCCACAGTACATTCTTCAATAATTCCGTGGTTCTCGCCAACAATTCCACCAATAAAGTTAAATGCTTTAAGTAATTGTCCATCAGATACTACAAATTTAGAGTTTCTAATCAGAGTATTTTCTCCAATATATCCAAATAATCCGCCGGCATTATCAGCAGTACTTACAACGATATTTCCACATACAATTACATTGTCTATAGTACTTTCATTTGGATTAGTCCTATAATTAGAATAATTATTATCTAAAATTTCTTTGTTGTAATTATTAGCAAGAATTACTCCTGCAACACCACCGGCATAAGAAACATTATTGGAATTATCATTTTCACCAAATAAATTAGTGGAATTAGTTTCTGAGTTATATAAAGAAGCAAATGAATAACCATCGGTACTTTGCTGTCCTTCTCTTTCAACAGAGAATGAATTAAAGAAATATCGAGATTTATCTTCACTTCTTTCTGAAATTGTTCCGCCTAAACTACCGTGAGTTGCTTCAACTCTTACATTTTGAATGGATACATCAATTAAAGATACATCTAAGTTGTTGGTTGCATAAATAAGTCCTGCAAGTGAACCTGACATATGTAGCCCACTAACTGTCTGATTTCCACCATCAATTTTAACATTTATGATACTAGCATTCACTATAGTTCCTGCAAGTATACCAGTCTTTTTGTTTCCATTTGATTTAAATGTCCTAACACTCATATTAAGGTTCTTAACGACTGCTTTCATTGTGGACTTTTCGTAACCAATTTGTGCAAATAGACCAAAGTTATCAAGTTCAGTACTATCTGTATTAATATTTAAATTAGAAAGTGTCATTCCGTTTCCGTCAAGAACTCCAACAAAAGTTACTTTATATAAGTATAATCCTTTATGTTCTTGAGCAGTAGTAATATTCTCAAAGTCTAGATTATTGACAATTCTTACATATCTTGTTGCATTTTCAGATTCTCTATATCCAAAAATATTTTTATCTTCAATCTCATATGCGCTATCAATAATATATTTATCAAAGTTCTCCGCCTTATCAATAATAAGTGGGTTTTCTTTTGTTCCCAAATAATAAGTGTCATAAACATAATTAAATGTTACACCATTGCCATTCTCAAAATCAGTTACTGTTTCAATTAATCTTCTAAACGAATTTGTATCCGTTAAAGTAGATGCTAGTCTAGGAGTTTGACCGCTTTCAATAGTCCAAATTCCGTCTACATTAGCACCTGCAACAAAAGCAAATCCATTCCAAGTACCAGCATCATCAAATTTTGTTGATGCATTATTAATTTCAATAGCATCTTCATTAATATTTGCAAACTCACCATTTTTACTATCTACAAGATAATAACAATTAGTAAACGAACCAAAGTTCTGCAAAACTCCTTGTTTTACTCCTGTGAATTGACCGGTTGCTAGACTATTTCTATTTACAGCAGTAGAGTAGCAATTTAGAATAGTTCCATTTGCATTATTCACAAATACAAAGCCACCCATAAATGAACTTAGAGTCTGAACAAATACGTTAGAATAGGAATTCTCAATAGTTGCATTATTCTCATAAACAAGTCCACCTATATAGCCTGTACTTTCTAATCTAAAGTCATTATCCTCTGCTCTATAATTTTTAATTTCGTTACCTTCTACAAAGGTACTTGTAATAACATTGTTATTGTATGTTACAAGACCCGCAGTCGCACTATCTCCCACTGTTGGGAAAGTGTTAAATACACCCAAACCTTTAGCATAGCAATTACTAATAATACCATTATTAATACAAGCAAGTCCACCTATATTATTACCGCCTGCAAGGGTAAAAGGATATATTTGAATCTTAGACAATTCATCAGATTGATTATCCATTGGAGTTGAACTTGGACTAACAACTCCGTTGATATAATAATTAATTCCATTTTCAGTAGTAACAGTATTGCTAATATTAACTCCAATAAAGGAATTAGATATAGCACCCGATTCTGCATTAACTCCAACAAGTCCGCCAATATTAGAAACAATTAATTTATTATTATCATAACCTTGTGTAGTTAAAATATGTAGATATTTGTCTTGCTTATTTTCCTCTAAAGTATTAACTGTACATACAACTTTAGCATTAGTAATTGCACCACTATTAGTACCTGCAATAATACCAAAGTTTAGTTCGTTAGTATAACCTAAGTCAATAATATCTTCTCTATAAGTGTAATTATTTTTAGATGATGCTCTCATTATAGCCACATCGTTAGTAAGAGCAGTGGCACTCTTTAGAAGTGGAGAAATATCTATAGTTAGGTTCTTAAGTAACGTATTTTCAGAAACTGTAGAGAATATACCTGCATTTGCAGAAGTAGTGCCCCTAATAGTTGAAAAATCAAAACTATTAATCTTGATTGTATATCCATTACCATCAAGAGTATCAAACTTAGCCTCTTGAGGAACCCAATCTTTAAGTTCTATATTATTAACTAATATAAAGTTGCCTTTCTCAACACTACAAATACTTAATAATTTTGCTTGGTCTTCAACTGGTGTTGGGTGGTCGTATGTTGAATTGTCTTCAACTATTACTTGTATGTCAATAGTTTTATTATAAACATACAATGCATCATCACCTATGACTAATTTACCATTATTATAGTAATAGTCAATATCTAATCTTATATAGGTATCATTGCTTATTTCTGTACCAATTATCTCATAAAATTCATATGCATAATTGCCTACTAGTCTCAAATCTTGAGAAATTGTAATACCACCATACGAACCTAGTTCAATATCCACAAACTCAATTTTATTATTTATTGTTTTACGATGTTGTAGTTTTAATTTGCCGTTAGTTTTTATTTGTTCTTTTCCTTCAACTAATTCAGACCACTTAATTCCAGCAAATTCATACTGAACAAGTTTAATTAATTCTTTTAATTCGTTTTCTTTGAAATTATTTATATCTTCTGCAACACCCACAACAATATCTCTATAGATAATTTGAGTATCAATCATCATATTTTCGCCAAATTTCAAATAAAGCATATTGTTTGTGCCACAGAATTTTACTTCGTCAATTTCAAAATCTACAGTATCAACATATAATGTACATTTACTTGTTTCTAATACTCCAAGTATTAATTCATCAGCATTAAATAAAATCTCAATCTCACAACCAGATGGTGTCAACACATCTTGATTTAAGTAATATTTATATCCATTATTTAAATATTCTAAATTTAACTCATTAACTTTATTACCTTCTTTATCGGTAATATAAACAAAGTCATCAGAATAATCCTTATTATCAGTTTTTTCTATTATAGAAAACTCAATATTTTTAGTAAGTCCTTTATAGTCTATATCAAGTTCTTTTCTAACACCTTTACCCAAAACGGAGTAATCTTCACCCTCAAGAGTAACTTTAATCTTAGGAAGTTCTATAATCTCTAAAGAACAAGTATTAGAATATTGCTCGCTTGCAACATTATCATTAACCGAATAAGAAGTTATTTTTAAATCAAGACTACTTAGTTGAATGGAAGTATTAACTAATATTTTAATATAATAAGTATTATTGAAATAATGAATATCATTATAGTTTAGACTCAACTTAGAGAGCCTAATTCCAAAATAACTATTATTATTAATCTGTTCCAAACTAATTACATTTCTATAACCCAAGATATCCCCTGTCTCATTATCATTAGCAGGAGCATCAACAATGGCGGATAATTGTTGCATAGTCACATAGCCAAAATATTTTTTATCAAGGGTTACAGTTACATAACTACTATTATTAAATTCTTCGTCAAGAGTAATCTTTAATAAACCTTCTCTTCCAGGAACTATAAATTTACTTTCATTCTCTTCTGGATACTCAATTTGTTCACCATTTAATGAACCCTCACCCTTAGTATAGAAATTAGTAAATATAGTACTTATTTCGTTAGGAACAATTTTAACTAAGGTACTAGCAGAAATGTTTTCATTACTTTTAGGAGTGATTTTAAATGTAAACTGGGCTGAGTTTAAATCAAACATATCAGCATTTGTTCTATAAAAATCCCTATCAAAAGTTATATATCCATTAAAAGAAATTTTATATGTGTTATTTCTTGCTTGAACATCGGTATTTGTTTTAACGATTACTAAATCATTAAATGTAATATTAATTAAAGTATAATCAAATTCATAACCAAATACTTTACTCTTAAATTCGGAACTATCACATATATACTGATTATTAACTATAGTACAATCAAAAGTAATATCTTTTAAGTTTAATGTAGCATTAAATTTCTTATTATTAATGCTTATAAACAAATCTTCTAATATTGTGATAGTTGCCAAATTATTTTCTCTATCTTCTTCAATTTGTAAATTAGCAGTTTCTAAAATAGTTGTAAATAAAACTTTATTAGAACTATCTAAAGCAATATCAGTACGAGTATTTTCAATAGACCTTGCTCTTGCAAGTACTTCAAAATAATATGTTTTCTGTAAATTAGTATTAATATTAGCATTTTTATTTAATATGTAAATATTGTTATAATCTTTCTGATAAATACCAGTTAATGATTTATAAGTATCAACATATGTAACACCATCTAGAATTATAAATGGAGTAATGGATAATTTTACTATGCCAAGTTTTACACCTGACACTTTAAAATCTCTCGCATTCAATAAAATAATATTTTTCTCAATATCTGAATTATATGAATATTCAGTTCCGTTAATTTTAATAATACCATTATTAGTATTAGTACCATCAGTAGCATCTAAAATTTCTAATATTACTCCAAAATTAGAATTGGCAATATAATTAGAATCCTTATTTATAGCATTGATGTTAATACTTATTTGTTCATCAATATAAATTTTGTTAAATTCTACTTCTTCCTCTCCGGTTATTGCTTTTTCAGTAGGAGTTAAAGTACTATTATCTGCAATTACAGAATAATCAGTTAATCCGTCAACAACTATTATATTAATTGCTAGTTTAACCGATTTAACAACATAACTTCTAATTGTAAGAGTTGCTAAACCTATGGATACTGGGTAGATTTTGTTTCCAACAATTTTTATAACTCCCTCATTAGAATTTTCTAAAAATTCTACTCTATCATTTAATTTAAGATTATTTGCATTAATATATGTTGTAGAAACTACAGCCCCGTCAAGTTTAATTTCAAATGCAGAATTTTCATTATTTAATGAAATTTCATAATAAGTTTTGTCATTAGAACCTGATGTATACCTATTTAAATACATTATTACTTGAGGAAGACTATCGTAAGTTATATTATAAAGACCAAATCTTTCGTTAATTTTAGCACTAATAGAACTTGGTACAAGGTCAAACATTACATTTGTATCCTTTAATAATATAGGATAAGAAATAGACCTATCGCCCACTTTTGCAGAATTAATCGAATTATACCAGAACCACTGGAAGGCTGTTAAGTTAGGGTCTTCACCAAGAGTAATTTTATAACTTAAAGTATCCTTTAGGAAAGTATATATATACTGAATGCCAAGCACACTAGTGATTGTAGTAGGATTTCCTTCCGCATCTTTACAATTTATTCCATAAACCTTGTCGCCTTCAGCAAAGTAATTAATATATCCGTTAATAACCCCATAAGTATTAAAACTATTAAATTGATTTGTAGATACATAAGCAATATTACTACCAAAAATATCTGAACCACCTAGAGTTTCGCCATAAGTGATACTACCAAAAATTCCACTATCTCCATCAACCTTCGTTACAGGAGTAGTTACATTAACCAATTCTTCATCAATATCTTTTAGAATTAAGTCATTAAGTAATCCTATAGCATAGGAATATTGCAAAGTGAAATTATTTGCAATTGAGCCTATTAACATACCAGTATTCAAACTCTCGCTTGCGGTTATATCTCCATCATAATAAGAGAAAGTAATTCCCGAACCAGCAAAACTCTCACCTACTAGTCCACCCACAGAACCAGAACTAGCAATTACATAGATATTGCCTTGATAATTATTATCAATATCTCTTTCATAATAACTTCTAACATAGTTGTATTTAAATTCTTGAGTTCTTGCATTTTCTTTACCTATTAGTCCACCAATAGAAACTTTTTCATTAGGTGCAAATACAAATATATTAGTTCTATCTTGCCAAGAATATTGCTCTTCACCAATATCAATAAAGTTAATAATTGTATTTTTTAATTGATATTTAGTATTACCTTGTAAACCAGCAACACCTATAACTCCACCAATATTAAGTCCCATTGTATTTGTACCATTATAAGTGGTATTTAAGTTAGCAACAATTTTAGGTATTACATAAGCATTGTCTATTTCGTTTACTTTAGTAGAAACGCTTTCTAATCCTACAGCACCAACTAGTCCACCAAGATTTGCTCTAACAACTGTGGTGATATTACATACAACTTGAACATTGCTAATAGTAGAACCCGCCGATATACCAACTAGTCCACCCGCAATATTAGTTTCGACCGTACTATTATTTGCAACAAAATTCTGACTTAATGCCAATTCTATATCTACAAAAGAGTTATTACCTGTAGATACAATACCATCTTCATA
>JBJEXU010000140.1:0-8346 GCA_051886095.1 Christensenellales bacterium
TCCAGTAATAACTGCGGATTTTACAGCCTTACCTACCATACCACCTACAATCATTCCGGTGGTTAATTCATTATTATTTCTAATAACTTTTATGCTACCCGAGACACTACAAGCCTTTAAAATTGCTCCATCTATCGTTCCCGCTAGAATACCAATATTAACATTATAAGAACTGCTAGAATTATCAATTATTGTAATATAAGCATTCTTAATAGAGATATTATCCATTGTAACACAATTCTCAAGCAATCCAAACAAACCCACATTTAAATCTTTATTTAAAGAACTAATGGTTTGATTAATTTCTAAATTATAAATTGAATTATAAATGGTTATTTGTTGATTATTTCTTATATAAGTATGTTTACCTGAAAGGGAGAAAGTTGTAGCATTTTTGTTATTATCATTAGTTATATTAATATTATTTAGGCTAAAGCCATTCATATTAATATCCCTAGTAATTACATAGTGATAATAATTTCCACTCTCAATATCTTCAAGCATTTGCTGATAATCATTAACATCTCTTATTTCAAAAGGATATTGACTACTTCCATCAGCCACCTTTATTCTAAATGACTGAAGCAAATTAGAAGATTCATTATAATATACTATTACACCATTTTCTATTGTATTGATATTATCTTCTGGAGTAAGAGTTAGTTCTCCAATACCAGCGGTAATTTTAGGTGTAATTACAATCTTTCCACTATTACCAGTTGGATTTGGCAAAACAGTTGCATAGTAATATAAGGTATCGAAATTATATAATGAAATATTTTTATTAATTACATCTGCATTATCTATTGTATATTCAATTTCAATATTTGAGACATTTGGAATATATTCCCCACTTGCATTTTTTCTAACTTCAAAATATACACCATCATCTTCAACATTAAGTTTTAATTGATTTATTCTATCGGCATATTTTGCTGTAAACCTAACAGAATTTATATTTTGCAATTTATTGAATTGATTGATATAAACATTTACTGTAAAATTAATATTTTCTTTAAATAATTGCTTTAAGATATAATCAATTAGTTCGGTGTTAGTATAACCATTCTGATTTAACCAATTATACAAATCCTCGCTTATAACATTATGCACATTACATTCATATTTTTCTTTATCTACATTAACGTTAAATAAATCTTTATAATAAACCATTCTATATGCTGAAGAATTATTTGATTTTATCTTTAGTTCTTGACCTTTAGAATTAATTATAACTGAGTTTAACAAGTCTTCAAATTCATATCTTAATTCTACTGGGTGATTATACTCATATTTCTGTTCTTCTTCATTCCACCACTTAAGTCCCCAATCATCACTATCATTCCATTGAGAGCCTAATTTAATTTCATTAGGTATGAAAGTTGATATTATTGTATGACGAGAAAGGTCTTTATTATAATAACCTAACGAATTATCTATATATAAGTCTACGGCCTTAGAAGATATTACCTCTACCCCTTCTAATGGTTCATAAATATAGATTTTTATTTTATGAGTCATTGTTAGAGGTTTGTAGATAGAATTGCCATTCTCATCAAAATCCTCATATCCACTTGTATAAGTTACAGTCATTATAATAGGTTGATCTTTATCTAGAGTAACAAGGCTATATGTCTTTAAAACACCATTCTCATAAGTAACATAATTAGAATAACTGAACGAGACTCTTACTTTAGAAGTAATATCAATCTCAATAAGTTTTTTATTTACTATTCTATAATCGAAAAACTTAATTCTTTGTTCGGCATTAACAATCATAAATAGTGTAGCCACACTATCATATGCTCCAATAGCCGTATCATCAGCAGTCGAATAAAGGGTATATTTTGCTTCGTGATTGGAAGAATCAAGCCCAGTCATATAGTACAAGAAACCCGAACTATATTTGTCTACAGAGCAAGCCAAAGGCATTATTGGAGTATCTCCGTCAGCCATATCTCCATTATATTCATATATAGTTGGAATATAATTCTCAACCCATACAGAATTAGTTAAGCCATTGAAGGATTCTATTACTATTTTAGTTTTTCCAACAGGTGCATCTTTAACATATTTTACATATAAACTAGTCGTATTAGTCTCTTCATTATGAACATTATAGACGTTAATTAAAGATTCATCATAGGTTATACTCTTAACACAACTGCCATAAGAGCGTCCAACGGGCAAATCCCAAAGTTTTAAACCCGATTCATAATTAACAATTTCACCAAATTCATTTTCTTCATACAAATAATTTTGGTTATTTAAATTAACTTTGTAACTAGACTGGGTAAAATCTATTGATTCTAAACCATTTTCAATTTGTAAATGAATTGGGAAGTAGATAAGTGTTTTATTAAAATAATTATCTGTTATTTCCTGACTATAACTACTATCTGCCATTGAGAAAATTATTCCAATATAAATTGTAATTGGTTCTTCAGGAATTTGTGACATACTATGACTTAAATAAAAACTACTTTTAGCACCAAAGTTTGTATAATCATAACCTTCTTCGGGAGAATGTAGATATAAGGTACCATCATCTAACACTTTTCCAACAGCAAATGTCACTTCTGCACCGTCACCATCTCTTCTAATTTTAAGTGTTTTGGATAGTGTATCTTCATTGTCACTAAAATAGAACACAAAATACTTAAAATCGCTATTGGTATCTACTTTAAATTTAGTTCCGTAAGAGCCTCTTGGATAAGTATTATAAATAGTTGTAACAATATCATTTGTTTCAGCACAAGAAATAGAATTACCATTAACCGATATCTTAAATGGAATTGCCAAAACTTTAAAATTAACTTTAATTTCTTGTGTAAATAATCCCTTGTAAACTTTATGTTCTAGTATAAAAGTATGTGTATATGTACCTGCAGTAATTGAACTAACATTGAAATTATCTCTATTTCCAATCATTGAAATAGAAACAGGTAGACCATCTTCTGGTACAATATTTTCTTTAATTATAATTTCATAATCATCAAGGTATGTTCCAACACCCATATTTTGCAATGGGTCTTTAACGAAGAATGTTAAGTCCCTTTGAGAGTAATACGACATTTCATCAGATGTCAATACCCCGCCCTTATTATCAATATCAATAAGAACTACATTATAATTTCCAGAACTATCTTTGTTAATAAAAACATCTTCACCACTTTTGGAATTCATAGCAAGCACAACTTCGCCTGCACTTGGGACTACTTCAACATCTAAAAATTTATCTGGAATAGAAGTGTCACCACTAGTGCTATGTGCTCTTAAAGTAATACAATCATAAAATATGCCTTCCATTTGTCCAGTTGTTTCTTGTTGAATTTTTGGAAAAGAAGATGGGATTGGTTGTCCATCATTATCTAAAGCAATTTTACCCGTACTAGTCATCAAATAAGGATAGATTTTCAAAATCTGTTTATTTGTATTCTTATCTACAATAACTTCAGCATATTTGTATTCACTATACTCTTCAAAAACTTCATCAACGTGATAGATTATACTTCCATCTATTCTATCATTTATTATATATTCGCCAGTTTGACTACCCCTTGTAGGAACGGCAACTGAATATGTAATATCTTTTTGAGTAGAATTGCTTGGATAATACTCAATTAATCCCTCAATATCATTAAGCACAACCTCATAATCATTTGAAACGGCTTGTAATGCTGATGATTTAAAATAAAAATTGTTTAACTTTAAATCAATATTAAAATTAACATTTAAATCTTTATTACCCTCAGCAGTTTTGATATTAAGAGTAAATTTACCTGTAGCACCCTCGCCTACCGACAAAGGTTTTGATGTAATTCTAGTAATGCCATTACCCAAATACTCTAAGTTTGGCTTCTCAATATATCCTTCCCAGCCACTAACCATTAATTTAGTATCAATATCATTACCAGCACCAGAAACTTTTACGGTAAATCCAATCTCATCATAAACATAAGCAATATTACCCTCTTCCAAGGTTTGAGTTATGTATAATTGTTGAACTTTATCATTACTTAAACCATCTGCATTAATAGTCATTTTGGAATAAGGGTCATTATTACAACCAAATATTCCACAAATTGACACTAACAATAAACAAAATATTAAAGCCAATCTTTTTCTCATTTTCCATTCTCCACAAGATTAAAGATAATTGTTAATTTTAGTATTTAACAAAAATAATAAATTATCAATTAATTATATATATAATATAAACTAAGTATAGTTTAAATATTTTGCCGAAATTTGTCAAACAAATACATACACCAAAAGCAAACATTTTAAAAATAAAATGTAAATTTTTTAAAATAATTAATTGAAACATTTTTAAAATTTTGTTATTATGATTAAAATTAAATTTACAAAATACTATTTTTTTAGTATTATTCAAACTTTAAAAAAATCTAAAAATAAAGTCAGTTGATTGGAGATTTTATGCAACGAATATTAAGTCATTTAAGGCGAGCAATAGATGAATATAAACTTATTGAAGATGGAGACAAAATAGCAGTAGGTGTGTCAGGAGGCAAGGATAGCCTAGTACTTCTTAAAGCATTAAGTCTTTACTCCAGGTTTTCTAAAGAAAAATTTGAGATAGTAGCAATTACAATAGATATGTTCTCAGGCAAAAGTGATTTTTCACAAATTGCCCAATTTTGTAAGGAACTTGGGGTGGAATATCATATCGTTAATTCGGATATTTATCAAATTGTTTTTGAGGAAAGGAAAGAAAGCAATCCTTGTAGTTTATGCGCAAAACTTAGAAGAGGTATGTTAAATACAACCGCCCTAAGTCTTGGGTGTAATAAACTTGCGTTAGGACACTCAGCAGATGATGTAATTCACACCTTTTTGCTTAGTTTAATATACGAAGGCAGACTTAGTTCTTTTCTGCCTAAAACATATTTAGATAGAACTGGAATGACCGTTATAAGACCCCTAATACTTACAGACGAAAAAGATATAATTTCAGTTGCTAAAAGTTTACCCGTTAAAAAAAGTGATTGCACTGTGGACAAACACACACAAAGAGAATATATGAAAGACCTTGTTAAACATATTCAGAAGGATATTCCTTTTGCTAAAGATAGAATTTTCTCAGCAATTACCCACCCAGAAAGATATAATTTATTTGACAAAGCCTATGACAATCATTCTTATTGGAATAAGAAAAAATAACTTAAAAAAAACGCTAATAATAGCGTTTTTTATTTTATTTGAATAATACTAAAAAATTAATAATTTTTTAATTGCAGAATTATTCTTATGACTTTAATTTTAAGTACTTTAATTTAGTTGCATTGCCTCCTCGAATATGACGTTCTGCAAAATTTTTACTTAGAACTTGATAAACTCTATAATATAGAAATTTATTTGTTCTCTTTAGTTTTTTAGAGATATCATTATGTACAGTACTTTTGCTTATAGAAAAATATTCGGCACATTTTCTTATAGTTGAATTGTTATCTATAATATAGATAGCAAAATTCTCTTCCCTGCTTTTCATCATATTCTCCTTTAAAAATTTTCTTTATTTTAAAAAATATGACAAAAAATTACATAATATGCCAAAAACAACAAAAAAATATAAAGACATAAGAGTATCTTTATATTTTCAAACTTTTAGTTAATTAATTATTTATTATCTTTACTAGCCTTTTTATCAATTAATGTTACGATATCTCCTACAGTTTTAAGTGTTAGGCTTTCTTCATCTGTAACTGTGACATTGAATTCATCTTCTAGAACCATTAACATTTCAACAACATCTAGAGAATCTGCGCCCAAATCTTCAATAACTCTACTTTTTAAAGTGATTGTTTTAGGGTCAATATTTAATTGCTCTGCCAATAATTTCTTAACTTTTTCAAAAGACATAATTACTCTCCTATTGTATTTAAAAGTATATGCCTATTTTAACAAAATCTTGAAAAAGTGTAAAGCAAATTCATTATTTTATTTCAATATTAAGATAAGATGCTGGGTCAATTTTTTTACCATTGTCTGTCATAGAGAAATGTAAATGTGCACCTGCATCAGTTTCACTAGTAGCAGTTTTAGAAATAGTTCCAAGTTCTTGTCCTCTATTTACATTATCCCCTTCTTTAACAAGAATATTCTCATCTAAAGAACCATAAGTGCTAGTAAGTCCATTAGCGTGTTCAACCACAATAACAGAGCCTTCTAAAATATTAGAATAAACATCAATAACCTTTCCATCTAAAATTGAATATACTTTACTTCCTGAAGCGGCGGTAAAGTCTATTCCGTTATGAGTTTCCCATTGTTTAAGAGTTGAATTATAAACCAATTCATCAGCATAGTAACCTTTATAAATAGATGCATTTAATATAGGTAAGTATGGTGATACCGCCGAATTAGTAGGAACTGTTGGTTGATTGTTTTTATTCTTAGAGTTATTGACACCAACAATAATAAGCGTAAGTACAACACTAAGTAATAATACTCCTAGCAACATATAATAACCATATCTTTTAAACATATTTTTCATCTTAAGTTTAATACTATTTCTTTCCATATTAACCTCCAATAGATTTTTTTAATATTAGACCAACACTTCTAAGTTTATACATAAATTTAAAAAGAATTTTTTATTAGCGGACTGCCAATAATCAAACTATCATTATCTAACGATATTTGGATATTGACTTTTCTATTGTTGATTATTAAATTATTATTTAACTTAGATGTGTAACCTTCAACAATAATTCTGCCCGATACCTCTTTTTTACTAACCATTTCAATATCTAATAATTCAAATATATTTTCATATTTTTCATTATTTATTTTTACTACCTGATAGGAATTATCATCTTCAATTATTTCATAAGTTTCACAATAACTAGCAATTATATTTATTAAATTTTTTTCGCTATAAACATACGAAATCAATGACATTGTAATTATTAAGATTAATGCTAATATTTTTTTCATATTCTGTATAAACTTCCTATATTAGTAAAAATTTTTTTGCATAAAATAATTAGTAAATATAGTTAATTGTTTACATATTTTATGCAAAGTATAACACAATAAATTTTTATATGTTTTTAATATCTATTGTCAATAAATTATATTTTTGTGACAATACATACACTTAAACAGACAATTTTTAGATAATTAGGAGTCATTTATGTCAAACAAAGTTAAAGTAATAATTTTAAATTTTTTTTGTATTTTATTGTCGAGTATTTTTTTATTTGGTTTTACAATGCCAACTAATGAACTTTTAATTAAGTACGAGGGCGAGATTGAACATTTAGCTTTTAACACTTTAATGGCTTTCCCAGATAAGGCTCTAGACCCCAAAAACAATCTTAGTTCTTCTTACGACGAAAGCAAAATAACACCAATAGAATTTGAAAATATTCTTAATGAACTGCATAAGAATGACTATATACTAATTGATATTGAAATGCTATATACCATTGAGAATAATGTTATAAGAAAAGAAGATTTGTATTTGCCAAAAAATAAAAAACCAATTATTCTCTCTTTTGATAATGTAACATACAAAAGTAGTTACCAGAATTTAGGTAATATAGACAAAATAATAGTTGATAGAAATAATAACTTAGCATCTTATACAACAAAGAAAAGCATTCAAGATAGAATACAATACGATAACGAATTTATGTTGATTTTAGAAAACTTTATAAACGCTCATAAAGATTTTTCTTATAACAATTCAAGAGGTATTATATTCCTTACAGGTGAAAATGGTATACTCGGATATAATACTTGTGCAAAAAATTCCAGTAGTAAAAATGAATCTAAAAGAGTTAGTGAGGTTATTCATAAACTTAAAAATCTTGGCTGGAAATTTGGAAGCAACAATTATAGTTACAAAGACGAAAACACATTAAGCGACATTGAGTTTGCTAAAGAACTTTCTCTTTGGGACAAAGAAATAAAAGGTCTAGTTGGAACTACACCTTTATATGCTTACCCTTATGGAATCTCGAGTAATAATGATAACAAAAATAAATTACTTATAGATAACGGCTTTCAAGTATTCTTTATTACAAATAACGAAAAACCTAATATTACATTAAAAGATAATACAATCATAATGTCTAGAAGAGAAATAAACGGAAATACACTTAGAAACAATACTGAAAACCTTTCCAATTTGTTTGACTGCGAAAAAGTATATGACCACACAAATAGAACTATAAACTTTATTAACTTAACTCAATAGAATTTTGTTCTATCATATTTTTGCTTAATAATATAAGTAATATTGAGTATTGTAAATTAACATATATAGTTTATGTGCTATTGCTATCGCAATTTCGCAATTTACATTGCTCTCGGATG
>JBJEXU010000141.1:0-2237 GCA_051886095.1 Christensenellales bacterium
CTTTCTATAATTTTGCTATGGGTGATTTGTATAGTCAAATATCTCAATACTCTTCAATATCTGAATTAACTAAAGTAGGTGGATTAACTACACAAAAAGTAGGCAATGTTCAATTAATTATGCCTGAAAGTATTGCAAATGGAGGATATATCTCAAGAGAGAGTAATAATTCTGGTGACAATAAATTTGATTTGTGTGAAATAACAAATTCAATAAAGGCTTATAATGTAATTCCAAATAATCTAGGCAACAATAATGAAGGATTTAATGGTTTGAGTGATGGTGTAGGCAACAATAATGTAATTAATGAGAATTGCATTATATCCGGTAGAAGTACAGAAATTGGAAAAGTAATTATTACACTTTCTTCTAATACTAACCGTTTAAATACTAAGCATTTTGTAGATACAAATAACGGTGTGCTTTCTAACGTTTATTTATATACAGGAAATGTAGATAGTGTAAATAATATTGCTTTAGTTAAAGTAAATAATGGCTTAATTACTAATGTTATGGTATATGGTGTAAGTTATGCTAATTATACTCTTACTGAAACTAATAATGGTGAAATTTATTCTTCCGTATCTTCCATAAAGTATATGGCAACTAGCGATACTTATACATCGGAATTGTATGGATTAGTCAAAACCAATAATGTGACGGGAATAATAAGTGATTGTTACTCAAATAGTTTTGGTTATACAGAAAGTAAAGATTATATAACTAATGTTTATGGCTTTGCTATGACTAATTATGGTAATATTTTAAATAGTACATACTTTATTCCTTCATCGATGGAATATGACAATGTAAATTGTGGCTTTGTAAAACCACTTGGAGAAGATGCTAGTGAAGAAGAAAAAACTAAAGTAGATAATTCTATAATAGAAAGATGTTATCAAACAGCCATTCCTTCAAATCTTCTACAAAGGAAATCTATCTGGATAGAAGAAAATAATCATTGTCAGATAAGGGGAATGAAAGATATAGAAGGTAGTATTGTAACTAGAATTATGATAAAGATTGATGGTGAAACTGAAGCGACAGAAATAACTAGTGTAAAAGATTTAAAAGACAAAATAACTAATAATCCAGGCAAATATCAACTTTCTTATGAATATGATTTTTATGTATCTGCTGATGATATGCCTGAATACACTGTTGTTAGAGTAAGTAGGCAAAGTGATTTAATTGATTATATTTCATCTTTAACAAATGGTTATATTCCTGCAAATACTATACTTCTTATAACTAATAACTTCTTGTCTGATAATAGCGAAAGTATTAAAGTTGATGCAACTAAACTTAATAAAATTTCCTTAAATGCAACATCAGCAATAATTGGAATTAATACTAAGAATGCAAATAATAACATAACTTTAGACTTTAATTCTTCTAATGCTTCAGGTCAAGATGTTGTTCAAGGAATTATGGAACACGAATTAATTAATGTAAATAATGGCTTGATTGCTGGAATAACTATTGCTAATTTGGAAATGAAGAAGATTAATGCAACTGCTAGATTTGCAACTATTGCTACAAATAACGGAACATTAGACAATGTATGCTTTACAAAGATTTCAGTTAAGGGTATAGGTGCTTCGTTTGTAGCAGGAATGGTTTCTACCAATTCAACAACAGGTGTTATTAATAATTGTACAATAGATGTATATGTTTATAGTTTAACTTGGGTAAATAGAATATGTACAACTAATAATGGTATAATTAATAATACTATTTGTACATCAATTAGTTATGATGGTGACTTGTATTATGGTGGAGTTTAATTACTATGCAAATACTATAAAAATCTAAGAAAAAAGTGGCTTTTGCCACTTTTTTCGTGTTTTAAATTTGGTTATGAAAGATTAATATTTCAAATCTTACATTGTAATTTGAATAATTAGAAATTATTAGGTCGCTTCTATTGTTTAATTATTTGAGTGCGACCTTTAAAAACAGCCTAAATTTTGTAATCAATTTTTATTAATTTTTTTCAACAAATAATTACAAGTTATGACATATTTTTTAAATTCGTTTGACTTGAAAGATTATATTTAATATAATTGTATAGATATAATATATTTTTATTATTATATAATAATAAAAAATTTCTTTTTTCAAAATATAAGTATATAGGGAAAGTAGTATGAGAAACTGGAAACGCATTTTAACATTAATGATTTTATTATTGGTATCTTCGATATCATTTTTTGCTTGTCAGAAAGCAAATAAAT
>JBJEXU010000142.1:0-8321 GCA_051886095.1 Christensenellales bacterium
TTTGTAAAAAATTAATAGTAAAATATTTTTATAAAATTGATGAAAGTCCAGATTTTTCTTTACTATCTGACAAAGATGAAAAATATCTACTAGATACTGCTATTAAAAATGTTTTTAATAATCATATAATTAGTGGAGATGATGACTTTTTTGAACTTTACGATTGTTATAATTCCAAAAGAAACGAAACACAATTAAAATCTATGTGTTTAAATTTATACAATTATAAATGTTCAAAAATAGACTATAATCTTTGGAAAAATGAATTTCTGAATAGTAGTTATAATGATGATTTAAATATTAATTCGGCAAGTAATTATATTTTAGAGCATTATCAAAAGTTATTTTTAATGTTTTCTTCTTCAATACATAAACTGGTACAAAAATCTGTTCTTTTAGGACTTGATAAATATACTAATTATTTAAATTTTAGACTTCAATTTATTGACGAAATTAATAAAGCAAATAATTTTGAAACTGCGGTAAAGATTGTTGCAAGTTTAAGACTTCCAAACAAACCTACTAAATCAAAAAATGCAAATGTTGATGAAATATCATTTGATGAAGAAGTGGATAGTTTTAATAAATTATTTAGTGAACAATTAAGAAAATTAAAAGAGGACATTACCACTTGCGACATAGAAGAAATAAGACAAAGCATAAGTTGTTCTAGAAAAAATGTAATTAAACTTATGGATATAGTTGATGAAATTGAGAGCAATTATATGTCTATTAAAAAGAACAAAAATTCTCTTGATTTTAACGATTTAGAGAATAAAATGCTAATTCTATTACAAGATAATGAGGTGAAATCTACATTACAAAATCAATATAAGTATATATTTGTTGATGAATATCAAGATATAAATGATAAACAAGAAAATATACTTATGAATTTAGTATCGGGCGATAACTATCTTATGATTGGAGATGTTAAACAAAGTATCTATGCTTTCAGACAATCTTCACCGAAAATATTTATATCTAAATATAATAATTTTGCATCAGACGGCAAATCAAATAAATTAATTAATTTCAATGCTAATTATAGGAGTGATAGGAATATACTTGAATTTGCCAATTCGGTTTTTGATAATATTATAACTAAAGAAACTATTGGAATTGATTATTCTAAAGATGCAAGATTTGTATCAGATAAGCAATACACCGAATGTAATGTTGCACTAAATATTATTGATAATAATGACGAATTAGACGATAAAGAAACCTCAGAGGCTATAGTCATTGCTAGAGAAATTGCAAGACTTGTAAGTCTAAAACGCCCAGATGGAGGGTATTATGAGTATGGCGATATAGCAATTATTTTAAGGCAAAGGGGAACATTTGTAAGAACATTGACAGATATCTTAACTAGTATGCAAATCCCAGTATCTGCCTCTATTAATAGCGATTTTTTTAATACTAGCGAGATTAATTTAATGATATCTATTTTACAAGTTATATCTAACTACAAAAATGATATTGCTGTTGCTGTCGTGTTGAAAAACTTATTTGATATTTCTGAAGAAGAATTATTGCTTATTCGTAGATTTGATGAAAATATTCCTTTTTATGATTGTGTAAGAAATTATAATTTAAATGAAGAGATTTTAACAAAAATTAATAATATGTTTGATTTTATCAGTACTAGTAAAAAACAATTACTTAAATTGACATTAAATGAATTTCTAACTTTTGTGATTAACAAATTTAACTTAATGCTTAGATTTAAAGCGTGCAAAAACGGAAGGGAAAAAGAAAGTAATATTTTAGAGTTTTTACGAATTTCTGAGAATGAAAATTATAAATATAATTTAGATAAATTTCTTGAATATCTTGAGTTTATTTCCAAAGAAAAAAGTTTGCAACACATAGGTGTTGATACTAATGCTGTTCAAATTTGTACAATACATCATAGTAAAGGTCTTGAATATCCAATCGTAATTTTAGGTGGAATGGGTAAAAATTTCCAACTTAACAAAGATAGCGGTAATATGATTATTAATAATAAATTTGGTGTAGGTCTAAAAAGTATTGATAATATAAATAGAACATTAAATGAAACTATAGTTAGAAATGCTTGTAAAATCGATAATAAAAAATCGGAAATTGATGAGGAAATTAGGCTACTATATGTTGCTATGACAAGAGCAAAAGAAAAATTGAGTATTGTAGGGACTTATAACTTATTAAATTTAGAGAGTAATTATAAAAAAAGAATTTATTCTTCAAAAAATTATTTCGACTTAATTTTTAAATCATTAAATCATACATATTTGCCTAATTTCTTAAATAAAAAAGAATTTGTTATTGACGAAGATTTGCCAAAATCAGTTAAGGTTAGAGTATATAAAAGTGAAGATTTTGAAGAAAATAAAAATGCTACTATTCCGCAAATAATTTTTAACGATGGAGATAAAGAACTTTTAAATAATTTGGAAAAAGTTTTCATTAATCGACCAAATACGAATGTAACAACAATTAAAAATACAGTAACAAATATTCTAAAAGAGGAATTAGATTACGAAAATTTAAACTTTATTCCAAAGAATTTAGATATGACCGATAAAGTTCCAGATAAAGATTTTTTAAAGATAGGTACGGCTTATCATAGTGTTATGCAAGCATTAAATTTTACTGAAAATAAAGCAGAAATCAAAGAATTAATTAATCGTCTAGTTATAGAAAATAGAATTGAAAAAGAACTAACTAATTACATAAATATTGAACAAGTTTTTACAGCAGTGAATGTGCTAAAAGATTTAATACTTAATGCTAAAGAAATTTTTAGAGAAAAGCAATTTTTACTTCAAGAAAATTATAATAAATTAGTTAAATCTACCGATAATAATACTAAGGTAATTGTACAAGGCGTAATAGACCTAATTGTAATAAATGATGAGGGTGTTTATTTAATTGATTACAAAACGAATAGGGGAGTTAGTGAAGAGCAGTTAACTAACGAGTATAAACTCCAATTAGAACTTTATTCTTATGCTTTTGAGAAAGCCACAAATATTAAAGTTACAAAGAAATTTCTATATTCTTTTTCTCTTGGAAAATTAATTGAAGTTAAATAAAAAATTTTAAAACCTTGCTTAAATTATTAGTGAAATAATTAAGTATGTGATATAATAAGTTATAATGAAAAAATGAAAAATTAGGAGAAACATATGTTAAATGCAAGTGGATTATTAGCAACATCTCAACCTAGTGGTGGATTTACAAGTGTTATGGCTAGTCTATTTGAACAAATGGGAATATTCTTAAGTTCAACTGGTGGTATGCAGACTGTAGCACTTATATCTTTAGCGGTATTTATTTTTAGCGTAATAATTTGTATTATTTTGATTTCAAGAACCTATGAGTCTAGACTTCTTAAATGCGTAATTAACTTTAATAGATATTTTAAGAAAAACCCATATGTTAATGAAGATAACTTAGTTGAGGTTAATCAGAAATTTAAACAAGTTCCTAAGACACTTAGATATTGTTGGACGGAATATATGCTTAATAGAGATAGACAGCCTAGTGAATATATTAATTCGGTGTCTTGTATAGACCAGCCAACAAGAAGTAGTTCTTATAAAAGCATATCTACTACAGTTCTTCTTATAACCATAATGGTTTCCGTATTAAATCTAATTGCTAATTTAATTTATTGTTATGGTATTGGAGTTTCAGAGAGCGCATCTGGACTTCCTGCTGAACCTTTGGCAGGTTGGTTCTTAGTTCTTTTAGTACCAGTTTTAATTCTTTTTGTTGGATTATTTATCGTTACTTTCCTTAAGAACCTTGAGGCTAGTAGATACGCCGATTTATACTATGAATTTCACGAATTTGAAAGATATTTAAATAAGGCTTGTTCAACAATGCCAGCATTTGTTGATTATGAAGTTCTATTTGATGCCAAAGAAATTAAAGAGGCAATCCCAGTACTACAAGAATATCTAGAAAAGAGAGCCTTACAAGAACAGAAAGAAGCAGAAGAAGCCGAAATGAATGCTAATCACTTTGAAGACTTTAATTTTGAGCCGGTTGGAGTTGAAAGTGCATTACTTTTGGATAGAGCAATGTCTGAAGGTGAAAGATACTTTAATTTCAAAAGAGGTCTTACCGAGAGAATTAACTCTAAGGAAACTGAAATGTTTAATTTCCAGAAGAAATTTGACGAGGTAACCAAAGAGTATGAAAGAAAATCTCAAGCAGTTAGAGAGAATATGGCATCTATTAACGAACAATTAAATGCTACAAGTGTTAAGATTGAGGCTAACTACTTAAAGAAAAGATATAACGAAGAACAACAGAAACAACAACAATTAGAGAAAGATTACGAATATGCTCAAATTAACTTTACTAAGCAACAGCAAGAAATGGAACAAGAAATTAATCAACTTACTAATGAGATAAAAGAGAAGAAAGCGCAAGTTGAAGAAAATATGATGAGTGAATGCCGTAATTATTCTAATAAAGTTTGGGGAGAAATTAACAAATCAATTCAAGCACAACAAGAGCCAATTTTAAAAGAAAAAGAAGAGAAGGCCAAAAACCTTCAGAATGAGATTGACAAAATGACTTTAATTGTTGCAGACCAAGACGCCGATATAAGGGCAAAGCAAGAATATATTTCTAAACTAGAACAAGATATTAAAGTTAGAATTGCTGAAATTGAAGCAATTAATAATGTTAGAGATTATTTCAATACTCCTGATTTTAGACAAAGAATTAGTGATAAGAAGAAAAGGCGTAAACCTGACGATTTTGATGATGAAGATGAAGAAGTAGAGTCTAAAAATCAAATTGCATCAATAGTATCTGATAATAGAGAGAGTGAACTTAAACAAGAAGAAAATGAATTGCTTAATAAACTTAAAGAAGTAAACAAGGCTAATTCTGAATATGCAGAAGAAGTTGAAGCAATTAAACAAAGACAACAAGAAGAGGAAGATAAAGTTTCTAATCCTTTCGCATCATTTGCAAGCCTTCAGAAAGAATTAGAAGATAAAGAAGAAAATAATTCCTCTGAAGAGCCGGTTCAAGAGAATAAAGTTGAAGATAATTTGCTAACTGAACAAACTCCTGAACAAACCGCTGAACAAACTCCATCTAATCAAGTTTCATCAGAAAAAACAGAAGAAAATAATCCTGAGACTCCTAAGAAAAATCGTCTTCAGAATTTATTAAATTCTGCTGAGAAATTAAAGAAATAATTTGTTGAAAATTTAAAAAGACTAACTGTTATAAGTTAGTCTTTTTACTATATCTGGCAACTTCTACTAGTTTTCCATAAAAACTCGCTTTATTAACTATATCTTTGGTAATTGTCGAGCCGTTTTTAGCAATCATTTCTCCATTGATAGCAATTATATCTTTATTTAAAATTCTACCTACTAAAAATCTAAAATCTGTAATAATTTTGTTAATGGAATTATTATCTTTACTTGCAGTTGATTTTTTGGTTTCTTCTCTCAAATCTGATAATATAATCACTTTATTTTCTGTGGATTTATTTGGTATAGTTTTTTGTTTTGGTCTAAATTTGGCAATACTAACATTGATGTTATCAACAAGTATTATTGTTCTTCCTAAGTTAAATATATTCTCATTATTAATTACTTCTCCATTATTTAGAACTATAGATTGTATATTAAATTTATCATCTAGAATAATATCAGAACTTGTCCCTAAAAATTTACCATTCATATTATAAACTTTTAAATTTAGGGGATTATTATAATTACCAATCTCGCTTTCATAATTACATTCTAGTTCAAGTGCACTTTCATTTCTAATGAATATACATTCACTACCAACTTGATATATGTCTTTAATTTTTAACATTCTTTGAATTCCGTCTTCTTCGTTAAGAACACATAAATATTTGCATTTCTTTAACTTAACATCAAACATAATATTATATATTATGCCTTGAAATTCACTTTCATATAAACTAATGACTGGTGTTGATATTATATCGGAAACTTTAAACATTCTTACTCTCCATTTTTTGCGTTTGTACTAAAATTATATTAATTATATTTTCCGCTTATGCTATTTTTCAAAGAATTGTAACATTTTTAATTTGTAAGAATTTGTAATATGTGATAAAATTTAGTTATAAAATATAATAGATTTATTTTTGAACTTTTATATGGGATTAATTAAGAAATTAAAAGAACTATTTAATAAAAATATAGACTGTGGCAATGAGATTGATGACCATATAGTTTTTCCTTTAAAAAAGAAAAAATGGCTATATCTAAATAAAAATATATATGTAAAAGAGAAAAATGCTGCTGTTATTGTTTATAAATATAAAGTTTGTGATGTAATTCTAGAAGGAAAATGTAGAATAAATCAAGATAGTATCCCAGAGACATATGGAAGAGCAAAGATTGAACGAATTAATCGTAAAGGTGCTAAAGCAAAAAGAATTAGAGCAGATATTTATTATGTAAGTTTAAGAGATTTTCATAATTTTCCTTACGAATCAGATGCACCATTTTATGTAAAATCTGGTTCTCTTGGTAAGGTTAAAGGATTTTTAGAAGGTTCTTGTACGCTTAGAGTTTTAGATGCAGGGGCATTACTCAGAGCATTAATTAACGAAACTGGCAGAGCAAAACTTGAAGAAATACCTCAGGATATAAGTCTTTGGATAGGGAATAAAATTAATCATATAATAGAAAAAAATAAAATTCCTGCTACTCAAGTGCTTTCTGAACAGGAATATGTTGAGAGTATAGTGTGTTCTGAAATGCAAGACGCACTTGATAAAATAGGCTTATTGGTTACAAATATCAAATTAAAAGCAGTTAATTTTCCAAAGAAATATCAGAATAAAGTAAATAGTTATTTATCTACACATCAAAGGCAAGTTAAAAATTTTGATATTAATGCTAACTTTGGTACAATATCTTCTCCAACTACTAAAATTCCCATAATGTCAGAACCTGTTTCGCGTTCACAATCTAGTGCTATGCAAAATAATCAAAAACTAACCAATTTACCGACTTTTAAAGAATGTAAAATTTGTAAAAATAAGAATAATATTAATGCTAAAATTTGTAATTATTGCGGAAATAGATTAGACTAAATTTTTAAAATCTTTTTATTGATTGTTTTGATATTTTATCAAATATGTGTTATAAATATATGTGGTAAATATTTTAAAAAATAATTAATGTTTAAAATTAAAATTTTAAAAGCAATTTTTTTAAATTGATTAAATATTTATTTTAAGTTTTGGAAAAATAAAATAAGGAGATAATTATGGCAAAGAAAATAACAAAATCAACAACAATAGGTGAGGTATTAAAATTAAATCCAAACGCTGAACCAATTTTACAAGGTTTTGGAATGCATTGCTTTCATTGTCCAATGAGTCAAATGGAAACCTTGGAAGAGGCTGCTTCTGTTCACGGTATTGATGTTGAATTGATGGTTAGCAAATTAAATGAAGATGTAAAATAATAACTATTAAATGAAAATATAAAACGATAATTAAAAATAGAACTACCAATTAGATGATTTATATTGGTAGTTTTTCTAATTCATATTAAAAATAGTTGACAAAAACAACCGGGGGGGGGGGTAAACTATTTATAGTAATATGGCTAAACAGGAGGTCAATATGCCAAATATAAATGATACAGTAGTAGCGCCAGAGTATGCTGGTAAATTAAATATCCAAAATGGGGGTAAAGAGGCAGTAGCAAATATAAGATCAATGTTTACGAATGATTCTGAATACAAAATTGTTGTTTTAGACCCTAAAGTTACAATTCCTCACGCACCAACTTTCTTTAGTGATCCGCAGTTACCATTAGATGGTGTTATAGCAACACAAAATTTCACAAGTGGTAACGATGCTTATATGGCTTCTAAAAAAATGATTGATATGGAGAAAGATAAGTATATTAAGCAGGGTAATACTAATTTTAATATCAATGCTGTAATTCTTTCTAAATCACCATCTGGTAAGCCTATGGTTCAAGGTTTTATACAGGCAGAGGTCAATAATGGTTCTACTAATTACTATGTTGCAAATAATCCTCATCCAAGACAGTTAAGGGCAATGCAACCAGAACAAGAAATGACTAATGATTAATTACATAAGCCAATTAATGTTTATTTATATTAGTTGGTTTTTTTTGTTGGGCGTTGAAATGTGCTAATATATAATATATAATTAATTATATTAATTAATAATCATATATTAATATGAAAATAAAATATAGACAATTTCCTCAATTAAAGGAAACAATCCATATTTTTTCTTAAAAATGATTATTAATAAAAATATTTAATTTTTTTTGAAA
>JBJEXU010000143.1:0-2229 GCA_051886095.1 Christensenellales bacterium
TTGGAAAGTAGGTGGCCACCTTTACTTTAATTAAAACTCCCAATGAACATCGACTAATTAAAACTTTTGTCTCTGTCATCAATTACACCGCAAGTATAAAAGAAGTCTTAAAAAAATTTTAGGAACTAGTATAGAACCCACCCTAAACAAAACTGAATTTTTCCTAAATAAAACCGAATTTTCCTAGAACCTAACCTGAACAAAATTATTGAATAAAAAGAGCCAGAACTAATCTGACTCCTAGTTATTAAACGATATATTGTCTTTTATAAATCGTTGCGTGAACTCTGCTACCGTTTACAAATTTTCTATCTTTGAAATGTTGCTCAAATTTCTTATCTCGCTTTTTATTTCTTAAAATGTAAGTGTCTTCACTTATCAAAATTGAATTAGCATCAAAATCTTCATCTAATACTAATTCTTGCACAACAATATAATTTTTTGTTCTATAAATATTAATTGCAACTTCGCTTTCAATTCCTGCTAACATACTTCTTTTTCCTCCTTTAATGCGTTTTGTAAAAATCTCAATAATTGTTTGTTTAATCTTTGTACATACTCTGGTGTACAGCCTAATTCATCAGAGTATGACTCTTGTGTATGGTTGTTTATATAAAGAGAATAATATAAATCAAAAATTCTTGGTGATGCTGATTTCATTACCTCATTATACTTATCAACTTTTGCAATAACATCGTTTTTCCCAGCGGTGTTAAATGCTTTGTCAAATAAAGCCTTGCGTGAATAATAATATTTAATATCTTTTAAATCACTTCTAATTTCAGTGAATGTTAACATAATAAACCTCCTATTTTTGGACTCTGTCAACAAAAAACGCCTCTACAGACAGAAATCCAAACTTTTCTTTTTGAATTTAATCTATCCGTAGAGGCGTCTATCTATTTTTAATAAATATCCCTTTAACACGAATCTTATTTATATCGTAGTGAGAAAGGTTTTACCTAGATACTATTTCAACCCGACCTTATCTTTGCAATATAAACGCTTCATAATATTTAATTTGTTGTTATTTTAATAATTTTTTCATTTAAAGTGCGTTGTCTTGAATAAATAACTGCTTTACAACTGGGGCATTTCCCACTTTCACTACCATTATCATTTATGTAGATAGTCATATAATTACCACATTGCAAACATTTTGCTCTTTTTGTCTTTTTAGCATTATTCAAAATTATTACCTCCATTTTTCCCACAAATACAAAGTGTAAATTAAACAAACTATATGTAAGGTTGGGAAGTCCATTACAATAGCAAGTCATCTTTTGTATTCAAGTCTTAGCAACAATTTAATAACGGGGCAAGTATTAAATTGAAATGACTTCAATTCAAGTCTTTAATTATTTTGACTGCAATCCCTTGAATGACTATGTTGTTAAAATACATATCTTCCATTTTATCATTTTCTGGATGCAATCTGACTTGTTTTCTTTTGTTGTCTAAATAATAGCGTTTTAATGTAGCTTCGTTGTCTATCAAAGCAACTACTATTTGCCCAACTTCTGCTGTTTCTTGCTGGTTAACTATTACATAATCTCCATCATTGATACCAGCATTTATCATACTATCTCCTTTTGCTTTTAGTATGAAGTGTTTTCCATTTGTTAAAAAATCACTTGGAATAGGTAAATACTTTTCAATGTTTTCTTCAGCAAGTAAGGGAGTCCCACAAGCAATGCTACCAACAACAGGTAAAAAATCAACACTATTTAGCATACTTATCATTTTGTTTGTTTTAATACTACGAGATTTGCCATTACTTTCTATAAGTCCTTTTTCTTTCATTTCAGTTAAATAATGACTTACACAGGCAGATGTAATATTAAATTCTGATGCTATTTCTCTTAATGTGGGACTAATTCCATTAAGTTCGTATTGATTGTTTATAAAATCAATCATTTTTTTCATCAGTTCTTGGTTTTTGCTACGCATGATTAGTACTCCTTGGTTTATTCATTAGCATTTGCTAACGATAGACATATTATATACAACAAATTTTTAATTGTCAACTAATTTTATAAAAAATATTTAAAATGTGTTATGGCGGTTTATCACTAGACTTTTCATTCAATTTGTTTTTGTAGTATTCTGTAATTTCAAAATCTAATATTGATATAAAAGATTTAAAATCATCTTTTGATAAAGCAGACAACTTTGGTATTCCAATTGTTTCAACTTTATGCTTTATATTTTCATTTTCTTTCATTGCAA
>JBJEXU010000144.1:0-2216 GCA_051886095.1 Christensenellales bacterium
GTAAAAATGGCTCCATCTTATAAACTAGACAATAATTCTTTAATAGAATTTATATCAAAGGTGGAAAATACAAGTCCAGAAGAAGGTAGAGAAAAAGCAACTAAACTAAAAGAAAAATTATTAAGATATTGTGTTCCTGTTATTGGAGATAACGAAGAACAATTAGTTGAAATGAGGTTTTATCCTAATGAAGCAGGTAATATGATAGATATCTTGTTATATGCAGTAGATGGTGTTATTACAACTAATAATTATTATGAAGTTTTACTAGGTGTAAGAGCAAAAATTAAAGAAGAACGAACTAAAAAAGAATAAAAGTTATATTTTCAAAGAAATGGAGGTGTAATTAATGGCAAACAAATTAAGACTTATAACAGACCTTTATGGAGAAACATTAACTCAAATAAGCGATAGTCCGAATGAATGGATGAAGTTTCTAATTACTGCTTCTAATAACTATAAGTATTCATTTAATGATCAAGTTCTAATTTATGCTCAAAGACCAGAGGCAAAGGCTTGTGCAGATATTGACACTTGGAATAGAAATGTTGGAAGATGGGTAAATAGAGGTTCAAAAGGAATTGCATTAATTAATTATGATAAAGGCTATACAAGTCTAAAATATGTATTTGATGTAGCAGATACTAATAGTAAATATGGTAAGAGTTTTAGATTATGGTCAATTCCTAAATTATATGAAAATGATGTTATCGAATCATTAGAAAATAAGTATGGAGAATTAGAAAACAAAAATAATTTAGCAGAAGCAATAAAATCGGTTTCAAAAATAATTGCAGAAGATAATATGTCAGATTATTTATCAGATTTAATGTTTTATAGAGATAATAGTGCTTTTGAAAATGTTGATGAAGAAGATATAAGAAATGTCTTTCAATATACTTTGTCTAATAGTATAGCTTATTCAATGATGAATAGATGTGGAATTAATCCTAATGAGTATTTTAAAGAAGATGATTTTGTATATATTTTAACATTTAATAGTTATGACACATTAACAAGATTAGGCTTAGCGACTAGCGAAATAACTGAAATGGGATTGAAAGAAATTTATTCTACTGTTAGAAATTTAAGAATAAATGAAATAGAAAAAATTCGCACATTTGAATCAAATAAAAATATGGAATATGATTATAATGAAAGCAAAAATATTGCTGAAAGGAGTGATTTAAATGGCAGTAATAACTTATACCAAACAAGGGGATTACGAGATTCCAGACCTAGTATTAGAGGAGAAGAATCCAAGTATTCAAGCGACAGGGAAATACGCAATGTTGAGGTTAAAATATCTGAAAGAACAGAAGAAAGCACTATACACAACATTGTTGATGAAAGACCTATTGACAGAACATTTGATGGAGATACAAAATCAAGCAGAAATCAGGATAGAGGAAATAGTATCTCAATTGAAGAAAACAGAGAATATAACAGAGGAATTGAAACAAACGAATCAAATGAAATGGGTATCAATAATGAACAACTTGAAGATGTCAGCCGAGGAAATAGTGATGAAAGAACTAATTTACGCTTAAATAATTATGAAAAGGACGAGTCAAATCGTTCTTTTTATGTTGTTGTTGATGAAAAGATAAATCAGATAATTGCAAAATCTCCTCATAAAAAAGAGAAAAATAGTAGCATTAGAGATTATTTTAATAATGTTAAAGATATTGATGAAAGATTAAAATATCTAAAAGAATTGTTTAATAATGATTACACAGGAATAATGATAGATAATGAAATGTATGGATATAAAACATTTAATAACGGAATGTTATTTTGGAAAGGTAATTTCTTATCAAGAGATACAGAAAGTTTTGTTGAATGGAATGATTTGATAAATCATATTGAAGCAATGATACTTTTAAATCAATTAAATGATAGAATAGAACCTTTAAAATCTGTAACAGAACAATTAACACTTATTGATAATGATGTGGATAAAACACCAGTAGATTTAGAATTTACACAAGAATTTGTAGATAGATATTTGACTGAAAGAAGTAGAGAAACAAAGTATTTAATATATGAGGAGTTTAGTAAAAGTTATTCATCTCAGTCTAATCAGGAATTTTTGAAAAATCTATATGGTCTTGGAGGTGCAAGTTATACAATTAGTGGTTCTGGTATAGGAGAAGATCATAATTCTAAAGGTATTACTTTTTATAGAGGATATTTTGGAGAAAGTGCAACTAGAC
>JBJEXU010000145.1:0-8259 GCA_051886095.1 Christensenellales bacterium
AATAAATTGGAAATTTTGATAGTTGTAATAGATGTTTATTTTTTAGTAAGCAAAAAGAAAAGGGTGCTAATAAAATAAAAACTGGTTATTGTTTATATTTTGAATTTAACAAAAATAAAATCAGTAAAAATGAAAATTGTGATAATTTTATACCAATAGATTTAAATTAAAAATTAACTTAGAATTAATAAAAATTTTTGCAAAGATGTTTAAAAGTTTTTGGTAAAAAATGCCTAAATTTACAAATAATTTATTTTTTCGACAAACCTCGACAAAGGTTGTCAAAACTAGTCAAAGAAAAGTAAGTTAATTTGTTTGTTTATGTAAAAATATGTGGTATCCTTTAATTAAATAAGAAGTCTAAAAAGAAGGAGAGTTTTATGACAGAACTTGAAATTACCGAAATTGATAGAAAAAGTCTAATAACTACACTTGCAATTATTAATGATGGGTTTAGTTTTACTAAAATTAATAATTCAATATATAATGTAAAATCACTTGATAGCACAATCAATTTCAATATAGATTTTAATAATGAGACAGAGAATAGTTATGAGATATTAAAAACAATGTTGGAATATTCATATAATTATAAAAATTATGTAATGGGTGAATTAAAAGATGAAACTGATGTTCTTGAGAATTTTTATAAATTTGCAAATGCCATCGTTTTAGATATTAACAAAGAAGCCCTTGAACTTGAAGAAGATAAAGTTATAAGAAACGATGATAATATCAAACCTACTCCTATTCAATTATGTTTATTTAATAGGATAATTGAGTTAGAAAAACTCACTTATGAAGTTTATGAAAAGGAACAAAATGCTTATTCGGCAATGGTTGTTGCTAGATTTATTGCCGAAAGTGTTCAACAAGCCAATTTATTTTTTCACTATTTAGACCTACTTGATTATGTTAAAGTTGTTTATCAATTTTCACACTTAATTCCTTGCCACGATGATAGAGAATGGTTAAATTTTGTAACTAAAATGCTCGCGGTTAAAGATGCTGAATAAATTAAAATGCTTATAATTAAATAAATTTTAGTTTATTTAAAATAAGCATTTTTTATTTTAATATTATTAAAAATAACATAATAATTTGTGAAATCAAAAACAATATAGACTTGCTTGCAAAATAGTGTAAAAAGTTATATCATATTATATAATATTATATATAATTCAGGAGTAAAAAATGCCCAACGAGCATAGTGGACATAGGTCGAGAATTAGAGACAGAGTAAGAAAAGAAGGTCTAGATAGTTTTCAGAATTATCAAGTGCTAGAATATGCACTTTCTTTTGTTATTCCTTACAAAGATACTAATCCACTTGCACATAGGTTAATAAATAAATTTGGGTCTTTGGCTGGAGTGCTTGAAGCCAATGAAGAAGATTTAGCAACAGTTTCTGGTATGGGTGAAGTTTCGGCACATTTTCTTGCTAATTTAATTAATATTTTTCATTATTATGAGAAAGACAAAGTAACAAGTGTTGCAACATTAACTAATCCAGATGAGACATTTAATTATATAAAGCCTTTCTTAAAAGGCAAACTTATTGAAGAAATGTATTTAGTTTGTTTAACGCCTAATAATAAAATTGTTAGTGTTGAGAAGGTTGCTGAAGGTACTGCTAACGAGGCACATATTCCCGTTAGAGTAATTTCAGATAAGATGAGTAGAGCAAGGGTAAGTAATATTGTAATTGCACATAATCACCCTAAAGGTTTAATCATACCATCAGATGACGATAATAGATTTACAAAAGCATTAGTAACATCTTTATCTATCAATGGTTGTCATTTACTTGACCATATAATTATTGGTGATTCTGATAATGAATATTATAGTTACAGAAAGTCGGGATTAATAGACAAATATAGAGAAGATGCTTATATGGCTTTTGTATTAGACAAGAAAGTCTCTCAACCAATGGCTAAGTATGAGGTAGATTATGATAAAAAATGATAGTGGTTTTGTATGCAGGCATTGTGGCAAAGAAGTTAAACCTCTAGGATACACAAGCAGGGACCATTGTCCTTATTGTTTATATTCTATTCATATTGATAATATACCCGGAGACAGAGCAAATACTTGTCTTGGTAACTTAGTACCTATAGGAATTGATTTAAGTTCTAAAAAGGGATATATTATAGTCTACAAGTGTGACAAGTGTGGTATAATTAAGCGAAACAAAAGTGCTAATGATGATGATTTTGAAAAAATACTTGAAGTATCAATTTTGCATTGAGCACAATTTTGCATTGAGCATATTACGCAATTATTATACATTAACATATTAACCCGCGATAGCCGAAGTATAATAATGACAATTTTGCATTGAGCATATTACGCAAGTTAAGTATTTATCATTTAATAGTTTATAAGCCCGCAAACTAATATGTTATATTTAATAATTGCATTATAAACGGACGCAAATAAAAAGGAAGTATTTTAATCCATAAGGTTTAATTTACTCCCTTTTTTATTGATTTTTATTATTTTATAATTAATAATTTTTTAATTTTACATATTTTTAAGTACTGTTGAAACGACCTTCATATCGCATTTGCCGTTATAATTAGTTTTAAAATGACGCATTACACTTGGAACTGTTTTATCATCTAAAGTATTAATAATAGCCTTAATCTCTTCTTCAGATAGCATTTGAGGTAAGTATTTCTCAATTAAAGACTTCTGATATTCTATATTTTCTACTTCTTCGGCATTATTAACTTTAGCATAATTATCTCTCTCTTCCTCAAGTTCTTTAATAGTCTTTTGAATAATTCTAACCATATCTGCATCTTCTACTTGTTTTCCTGTAGTTCTTGCATCTACTTCTGCAAGTAAATATTTATTCATAAGTACACTATAAATACCCCTTGCTCTTTGGTCTTTCTCCTTCATTGCTGTTACATTTGCTTTTTTGATTTCATCAATTATCATTTTTAATTCTCCTTTATATTTAATTTTTATCTAGTTCAACTAGTTTTTTATCATAAAACACATTACTATCAATATTTCTTTTTCCGCTTTCTATTTCTTTTAATATATTGTTTAATTCTCCTGAATATTTAAGATTAAGTTTTGCTTTAGATGCCATATTTAATAATCTATCCATCTGGCTAGTTATTTCTGTTTTTTCATTATTTTCTAAGTCGTGTAAAGCAGATGATTTAATATTGCCATTTTGTTTCTTCAATAATTTAATTATATTATATCTATAGAACCAACCAGATATAGTCTTTTCTACAAATTTATAATAATCTAATTGATAATTGTATGGAATTATTTTTATTTTATATTTATTTATTAGTTTAACATTTTCTTCTATTATTTTGCAAAACAAAAATCTACCATTCCTATCATTTAAAATATCTTTTAATCTTAATCCAGAAATTCCACCTAGAATTGCTATTGCATTGTTAATAATATTTCTACCAAGAGTAAAACCGAATATATCGTTAGTGTATTCTACTTTAGTAAATTCTGAAAATATTTTACCTACAAGTTTCATTCGATTAATGGCTTTCTTATTATATACTCCAAGCGTTACACCATTAGTATCTCTTATATGAGTAATTTTATTAACCGTAAGAGAAGCAAAGTCACATATCATACATACACTTATTTCATCTGGTATTAATTTTAATAGTCTATCTATAGTAAAAGCATTTTGAATAGTTACTACCATTCCTTTAGGCGTTAATTTTGTTAATGTTTTGCCTACTCTATTAAGCATATCAAAAGATTTAGTTGTAAATATAATTATATCTTTTTTAGTAGTTAACTGCTCAATGTTAGTAACAAAAGGCACAAGATAAGATTTATGACCAAAGTCACCATCAATTTCAAAAGCATAAGCATTACCTATCTTAATGGCTCTATGATTTTCTCTACAAACGAGTTCAACATCATAGCCAAGTGACACAAGTGTAGTACTAAGTGCCTTACCAATATTTCCACCACCTACAATAGCAATTTTTAAGTCTTTTTTGGTTAATTTAGTTTTAGTATTCTTATCTTTAAACATATTATTATTGTAACATATTTTATTTAAAATGGCTATTTTTTTAAATAAAGTTAAATGTATTACTAAAAAAAGATATGAACTAAAGACGTAAACTTACTTATTTAACACAAAAATAATGCTATACCATTATATTACTAAATAATTAAAGCATATTTAATAAAATATCTTGATTTTAAAAAAATTATATGGTACAATGTAAAAGTTCTAAAAAATAAATTTGCTCCCATAGTCAAGTGGTTAAGATGTCGCCCTCTCACGGCGGAGTCAGGGGTTCGAGTCCCCTTGGGAGTACCAAAGTTTTAAAAAGCCTTAATTTTAGGCTTTTTATTTTTTTTAGTTTTGATAAAATTATTAAATTAATGTTTTGCAAATTTTTCTAATTAAATTTTTTCTATTGTGTTATATATTATAAAAACTACTTATATAACAACAAATAAAAAGACCTCTATAAATAAG
Source organism: Christensenellales bacterium (assembly GCA_051886095.1). Classification (GTDB taxonomy): domain Bacteria; phylum Bacillota; class Clostridia; order Christensenellales; family UBA1242; genus UBA11490. The sequence continues at coordinate 4,493 of JBJEXU010000145.1, forward strand.
AATTGTAACTAATTAGCCTTGTTTCACATTTATCTTAAAATATAGTTAAATTTTAAATAAACTAAATTAGATAAAAATATTAAAAGAGTAGGAAATTAAATTCCTACTCTTTATATTATCTTTAGTATATTAAAAAATTTTCTTTAGTATAATAATTTTATTTATCTCTTGTTTTTTTATTTTTTTGCTTTTGTTAAACTGAATTATTTATCTTTTGTATAGTATTATTATACAAAAAAATTCAAAAATTGTCAATAAAATAATTTAATTATCTAAATAATGCAATAAACTTACTCCAAGTTGCACTAAATTTCTCTGATAGTTTGCGTTTCTGAAGGTCTTTAATTGTAATTAATTGGCTGTTACTAATAATTTCACGCATATCATTATACATTTGAGAAACACTTTCTCCATATACATAAACACCTGCATTAAAATGTTTATAAGTATTAATACAATCTAAGTTATTGGTTGATACAAGGGCTGTATTGCTATCTATTAATATAAGTTTAGTGGACATTTTTCCACCTTTATATTCATAAACTTCTATTCCCTCTTTAATTAAGTCATAAAAATATGACCTAGATAAATTTTTCATACGCTTCTTAGTATTCTCTCCGCTAAATACTAATCTTACTTTAACTCCCGATTTAGCATTAACAATAAGTGCGTTCTTAAGTTCATCATCAAGAACTATATAAGATGTTGAAATAGATATATTTTCTTTAGAATTATTAATCATACTAAGTAGAATATTTTTATTAGTATTTTCTAATGAAATTGGGTTAGTAGAATATGGAAGTATCCAATCATTGGTTTTAACTACTGAATTGTCCGCGAAATATTCTTGAAGATTGATTACTTTATTTGTAGCAAATTGATAATCCTCAAAGAACATAACAATTAAATTTTTAACTGCTTCACCAGTAATTTTAAGACCACAATCTTTGGTTGCAATTAAATTCTCTTCTGTTGGTATATATTCGTCTTTTAGATTATATCCGCTAAAGAAACCAACTTTGCCATCAACAATACACAATCTTTTGTAATTCCTACAATTAATCAAAGAACCATTAAAATTGCCTACTTTATTAAATGGTATAGTTTCAATGCCGTGATTTTTCATCTTCTCATAATCTTCTGAAGATATAAACTTAGTACAAATAGCATCGTCGTAAATAAGTTTTACTTTAACACCTTCTCTTGCTTTAAGTCTAAGTATATCAAAAAATTCAGACCAAAGTTTACCAGGAACAATTTTGTAACATTCAAATAAAATATAATTGCTTGCGTTTTTACATTCTTCAAATAATTCTCTAAAGTATTCCTCTCCGTTATCATAATATTTAAATTTAGCATTTTGAAAACAAGGCAATCCTACCGTATCAACTAAATAACTACAAGTTTTATATACTTCATTATTTGTTTGTTTTAAAGTTTGCATTGTTTCACTACTAGAGAATACACTCTTTCTATTACGATAAATTATATCAGACCATTTTTTCTTAATAGATTTGTTACCTTTCTTATCTTTAGCAAAAATACCATAGCCAATACCAACCAAAGGCATAATAATTATTGTTAAGAAAACAATTACTTTATATACATCTCGTTCTTTCCTATTTGCAAGAAAAAATATAGAAATAAAAGCGGTTAATAATGATACAGCAAAATAAATGTATAAAACATTAAACCAAATACAAGTCAAAAAAACTGCTAAGTTAATTAAAAATAGCATAAGTAATTTAAAATATATTGAACAGAAAAATTTAAAAAAGCCGTTCACACTTAACCTCCTATAAAATAATGTGTTGGCTAATTATTAATTAAATGCTTAAAGTAAAATAAGCAATAATTTAATTAAAATGAAATACTGAAATCTTGTGTGGTAATGTCATAAATATCTTTAAAGAATATAAATTCATTTTCTACTTTCTTGATATTTATAGTTTATATCAAATACCACTAAAGTGTCCCTTTAAACTTTATATATTATATATATTAAGTAAAAATGTAAAAAAGTACAATTCTAAATATACTTAAATACACTATACATTTTATTTTAACACAATTAATATTAAAAAACAATCTACTATGCCAATTTTTTTTTAAATTTAGTTTAATACTTTTAAAAAACATTTGAAAATCTTTTTTAAAAATATAAATAGATTATAAAAAAACTCTACTTATTGGTAGAGTTTCTTATATTCGATATAAAATTAATTAACCTATTAAAAACAAGAAAGTTAAGTTTTAAAGAGTTTTTGAATTATCTATATAATTAAAAACAAGTTTCTTTAATAAGTTTAGTATAAAGATCAATTAGAGTTTCATAACTAAATTTGCTAATGAATTCATTCTTTTCACCAGAAGTTATTGGACCAGGTCCAAGTAATACAACTGATTTATCAGTTAAATAATTACCATCAGATACAATAGCAACAGATGAACGCTTATTACCAGTTAAATTCTCAATTTTACTAATAAAATTCTCTGCAAATGTTGACATTGGTGGAACATCATCAATAATTGTAACATAACCATTGTATTTCTCGGATAATTCTTTAATCTTATCTATTATTTGTCTATTATGCTCTTTCTTAATAGTTCTATATTCTAGATAAACACTACATTCACCAGGAACTCTATTCATAGATACACCGCCTTGAATTTTGCCAAGGTTAAATGTTGTATAAGGTAATTCAAAAGCATTATTTTTATCTTCTTTAAGTCTATTATTAAATGAATATACTTCACTTAAAAATGATACACTATGTTCTATTGCATTAATTCCTTTAGTTGGATTGCTACTATGTGCTTCTTTACCAGTAATCATAACACATAATTTTAATAATCCTTTAGTTGCTACAACTGGATATAGACTTGTTGGTGTTGGAATAATGATATTTTCAGGTAAATCATTTTCTTTCTTTAAAATTGTTTTTATTCCAGTAAAGTTATTCTCTTCGTCAAATGTAAAATATAGTTTAAGACCTTTCTTAGAATGTTTCCAATCAAAGTTTCCTATTGCCGAAAGGACGGCAGACATACCACCTTTCATATCTGAAATACCAAGTCCTACAAGTTTGTCGCCATCAATAGTTAAATCCATTGCGTCATAATCTTTCCAATTAGAACCAAGTACTACTGTATCAGTATGACAAACAAAGCCTAAATTTGCATCTGTTCCAGCAACAGCAACAAGACAAAGTTTATGTGTATCATCATCTATTACATAGTTAGTTCTAAAACCAAGTCTAGAAAGATAATTATCACAATATTCCATAATTGATTTGTTTTGGGCATCGAATGCTGTATTGAATTGAATTAAATCTCTTAAAATTTCATATTTATCCATATATAATCCTTTAAATATTAATTTAGTAGAGTTTATGCTTAATTGTTTAACATAGTTATATTATTGCTTCTGACTAATTATTTAAATTCACACTTTAAAAATATATTATATATTAAATGATAATAGGTACATAAACTACTATTTAATTATCTTATGTATTTTAACATAATTAATAATTTATATCAAACTTTTTAAGTATTATAAAAACATTAAACTTAAAAGTTTTGTTTCTATAAGTTTCGAGCCAATAATTTATTTATTCTTTATTTTTTAGTTATTATTATTGCTTATTAGGACTGTGGAAATGTGTATAAGTGAGTTAAAACACAATATATTGATTTTTAACTCACCAAATAAAGCCAAACCTATTACTATATATTGTGTTTGTTATTGTGTACAAGTATGTGTC
>JBJEXU010000146.1:0-2208 GCA_051886095.1 Christensenellales bacterium
ATCTTTAAGAGTTCCTCACGGAATAAGCGGTGTTGTAGTAGATATTCAGGTATTCTCTCGTAAGAACAAAGATGAACTTGAGACAGGTGTTAACCAAATGGTTAGAGTAACCATTGCACAGAAGCGTAAAATTAGCGTCGGTGATAAAATGGCTGGACGTCACGGAAACAAAGGTATTGTATCAAGAATACTACCAGTAGAAGATATGCCATTTATGGCAAATGGTCAGCCTATTGATATTGTTCTAAATCCACTTGGTATTCCATCTCGTATGAATGTTGGACAGGTTCTTGAAGTACATTTGGGTCTTGTCGCTAAGGCTCTTGGTATTAAGATTGCCACTCCAGTATTTGATGGTGTTAAAGAGAACGATATTAGAGAACTACTTGTTGAAAACAACTTCCCAGAGAATGGTAAAATTCAATTATATGACGGAAGAACAGGTGAACCATTTGAGAATCCAGTAACTGTTGGATATATGTATTATATTAAACTAGAACATATGGTTAACGATAAAATGCACGCGCGTTCTACAGGACCTTATGCTTATGTTACACAACAACCTTTAGGTGGTAAAGCAATGTTCGGTGGTCAAAGATTTGGTGAAATGGAAGTTTGGGCACTTGAGGCATATGGCGCAAGTAAATTACTACAAGAAATGATGACAATTAAGTCCGATGATACAGAAGGAAGACTTGCAGCATATAAGGCAATAGTTGAGGGCTTACCACTTCCTGAACCGGGAATGCCAGAATCATTTAAGGTGCTTATTAAAGAACTTCAAGGTCTTGGACTTGATGTAGAGTTACTAAACGACCAAGGTAAAGAGTTCTCGCTAAGCGACCTAAGTACAGATACTATTGAGACATTTGCTGAAGCAACTAAGCCAAGAGAAGAGATTAAAGATATTGAGTTAGACTTTGAGAACTCTACAAATAACGAGCAATCTCTTGAACAAGACTTAGAAAGTGACGAAGATTTTGATAATATATTTGATGAGTCAGCATTATTTGATGACTTAGATGACGAAGAATAAAGGAGAGAAAAATGTTTGAATTAAATAACCTAGCATCTATTAAAATAGGTATAGCATCTCCAGAAAAGATAAGGGAATGGAGTCACGGCGAAGTAACTAAAAGTGAAACTATTAACTATCGTACACATAAGCCAGAGACATCAGGACTTCTTTGCGAAAGAATCTTCGGACCTAAGAAAAACTGGGAATGTCATTGCGGTAAATACAAAAGAATAAGACACAAAGGTGTTATATGTGATAAATGTGGAGTAGAAGTAACTAAGAGTAGTGTTCGTAGAGAAAGAATGGGACACATCGAACTTGCTACTCCAGTAGCACATATCTGGTTTTTGCAGAGCACTCCTTCTAGAATTGGAGTACTACTTAACCTAAATTCTAGACAACTAGACAAAGTTGTATATTATGTTAGTTATATAGTGCTTGACCCGGGTAAAACTGGCTTTGCTAAAATGCAAGTTATTTCTGATGCTGAATATAGAGAGGCTGTTGAGAAATATGGCTATAATAGTTTCAGAGCAGGAATGGGCGGTGAGGCTATTAAAGAATTACTTTCTGAAATTGATTTGGAGAAAGAAAGTGCCGAATTAAAGGAACAAATTGCCAAGGCTCCTAGAGGTCAGAAAAAGATTAAATCAAAAAGACTTGAAGTTATTGAGTCATTCCGCAAAAGTGGCAATAAACCTGAATGGATGGTGCTTGATGTAATTCCAGTTATTCCACCAGATATTAGACCTATGATACAATTAGATGGCGGAAGATTTGCTACATCAGATGTAAACGATTTATATAGAAGAATAATTAATAGAAATAATAGACTTAAGAAATTTATATCTATCGGTGCTCCAGAAGTAATTGTTAGAAATGAGAAAAGAATGCTTCAGGAAGCAGTTGATGCTCTTATTGAGAATGGTAAGAAAGGTAAGGCTGTTCAAGGTCCTAAGCAAAGAGAACTTAAGTCATTAACTGCTAGTCTAAAAGGTAAACCTGGTAGATTTAGACAGAACTTACTTGGTAAGCGTGTTGACTATTCTGGTCGTTCTGTTATCGTTGTTGGTCCAGAACTTAAGATGTATCAATGCGGATTGCCTAAAGAAATGGCACTTGAATTATTTAAGCCATTTATTATGCGTAAACTTGTTGAGAGAAATTTATCCCTTAACTTTAAAACTGCT
>JBJEXU010000147.1:0-2201 GCA_051886095.1 Christensenellales bacterium
GTTGCTTCTAGAGGTTCTGTTAATAATATAATTTTAAAATCACTTGTCAACGGTGATAAGTATGGTTATGAAATTATTAAAGATGTCGAAAATTTTTCAGATGGAAAGATAATATTAAAACAACCAAGTTTATATAGTAGTCTATCTAGGTTCGAGGATAAAAAATATGTAACATCATATTGGGGCGATAGCGATATTGGTGGTAGAAGGCATTATTATCACTTAACTGAACTAGGCTTGCAATATTATAAAAAAGCGGTTCTTAAAGAAAGCGATGAAAACGATGAAGATTTTGACGAGAATGATAATGAAGATATAGTTACTTTAGATAATTCTGACTTAGATGAAAGCAATAATAATGAACTTTCTGTAAATACTGAAGATGATATAATATATAATGAAATCTCAGAAGAAGAAATACCTGCTATTGCAGATTTTGATAGTCCTAAAGAAAACGTTATAATTCCCGACCACGAATATTTAAAATCAACTCCTATGGAAAATATGATTTGCAACCAAGTTTCTAATAATGTTCCAGAGAATATCCAAGAAATATCTCAACCAGAAAATGTTGCTAATACGACTAATCCTGAGCCTTGGATTCAACTATCAAATTCTGTTAAACAATCAAATGCAAAAGTTTCAAAAACTAATTATAACAAACTATATTTTAAGAAGCCAAAAAAAGAGCAAAGAGTAATACTAGATAAAGATGGGATATATAAACTTCGAGATGAAGATTATATACCTGAGAAAAGAAACACAAAACCAATAATTATTGATAACGTTGGAAAACGAACAAAATCAACAAATGTTTATGACTACTCTACTTATTCAGAAAATAAGCCAAAGACTCAAAATACATATACTGAATTAACAGAAGAAGAAAAAAGAAAACGAAATGAAAATTTCTTAGCAAAATTCAATTTGCTTACTAATTCAAAGATGAAACCAATATCTTCCCCTGCTCCAAAGGTTGAAGAAAAGAAACCGGAAATTGAGAAACCTATTGATTATCGAGGCAAACTTAATGCAATTATTGAAAGCAATATAATTGAAGATGAAGACCCTGTAGTTGATTTAGAAGAAAATAATTTATTTAATTATACAGAAGAAGATAATTGGAGTATAAAAAATTCCCCTACACCAGACAAAACTGATGAAGAGGAAGATGACAATAATAACAATTTAATTGATTTAGAACCAACACAGGAGTTTGAAACAAAAACTGAAAACACTCAATATATTAAAGAAATTAATCAATTTTCAACATCATCATCACAAATTCAAATTAATAAGTATGAGAATAAACAACAAGCGATACTAGTAGATAAAACCTTTGTACTAATTAACAAATTAAAATTTGTTTTTGGAATTATACTTACTCTTCTTATGATTGCTGAAATAACAATAGCATATTTTCTATTTAAAAATAATAATTTAATTTCCGAAAATGATAGTATTGTATTAATTATTAGTTATGTAATAATTGCTTTATTTGCAGGAATATATATCCTTCCATATTGTTTTAATAAAAATCAACATAAAGCAAATAATTTTAAATTCAAATATGCCATTTGGTTTGGTATACTTACTTTCCTTGTATTAACAATCTTAATTTATTGTGTAAATGCTTTTAATGGATTTGAATTAGATAACTTTAAATATTTTGCAGTTAAGTTAATTATTCCTTTCATATTGAGTTTTAATTTTGTATTAGGTCCAATTATTTATGGTTTACTAAATAAGAATAAAATTTTCTATGATTGATTTTTAGATTTATTGGTTTTTTTCTTAGAGTTTTTGAATATTTTATCTAATATATAATTCTGAATATTGTCCTGCCATTTATATACTACCCATACTAGTACAACTGCTAAAATTAGTATTGCTATCCACACATAAATCCCCCAGCCGGAGAAAGGTATTACATAACCACTTCCAAAAAAAGACATACAAATTACACCTACTGGTCTAGTAATTAATGTAATCCAGAAAAATGTTTTAGGTGACATTTTAGTAATTCCTGCAATAAAACAAAGAATATCATCAGGAAACATTGGTAATAAGAAGGCAAGTGCAAGGAAAAACCCTCCACGCTTTCTTAAAATTTCTGAATACTTATCAGTATTTTCTTTACCAACTATCCAAGACACTAATCTATAGCCAAAAATTTTTCCTAATGTGAAGGATATATAAGA
>JBJEXU010000148.1:0-2187 GCA_051886095.1 Christensenellales bacterium
AAATACAGAAAGTTTAGTGAAATATACTAAACAATACATAAACAAATCTCCCAAAGTATATGGACAAGTTTGGGTTGTATTTGACAAAGATGATTATACAGATGAGCAATTCAATAATGCTATTAAATTAAATGAGCATAACTCAGCTTGGTCTAATCCTAATTTTGAAGTATGGCTATTATCACACTTCAAAAAAGTTAGCAATCCCCTATCTAAAAACGATTCTTTAAAAGAACTAAAGAAAGAATTTCAAACAAGGTATCTTTTGATTATGCTTTAAAAACACTTGAAGAGAATTTTGACAATAAACAAGTAAATCAAATTAAAGATGCATATGTTGAAGCCTTAATTAGTAAAAACTTTGAGACTCTTACTAAAAATGATTTAATGGGAATAGTTACAAGAATAAAAAATGAATTGAAAAATGGGGAAGTTCAAGGCGGAGAGTTATCTAATTTAATTAAAAATACTATTGATGACTATCCTACCGAAAATGAAATTAAAAATGTTGTAGTAGATTTTATTGCAGAAAAAGGATATGAGGCAATTAAAGTTACTAAAGCATAAGGGGGAAATTTTAAATGGCAGAAAATAAACAAGATGTCAAAATCAATATTGGTGGTCAACAACTAGGGGCCATTGATGCTATTGTAGCATTAATGTTAGAGGTTGTTCGTCAAAATAATCAATTACAAAGTAATTATGATGAAACTATTAGAAAGATTGGTGATGTTCAAACTGCCTTAAATAATTTAGCAGGTAGAATTCTTACTATAGAAGGTGCTAACGATTTATATAGAAGAGGTCGAAATCTTGATAGGAAAGACACAAGAGAAATATTACAAGCATTAGGAACTTTAAGTAATTCACAAAATAATGCTGGAGAAACTATTTCTGGAGACCAACTTGCTCAATTAATTAATAATACGGACGAAATTTTAAGAGTAGTTAATAGTGGGGTAAATACTAATACGAGTACTAATGCAACAATTAGTGCTAGTACTAATGCGACTACCAGTGAGAATGTGTCTAATTTGATTAATCTTTTAAACAATGTAATTAGTAACATAAATAGAGGTCTTAACACTAATAGAACTACAGAAACTTCTACTAATGCAGGTCAGGAGAATGGTTCTGCAACTGAGACTCCAATTACTCCTAATGCTACACCAAATGAGACTTCTACTGCTACTCCTAATTCTAATCCAACAACAAATACTGTGTCAGGTAATGAACAATCTGACACAAATCCAGAGGGTACTACCCCAGCAGAACCTGCTAATTCTACAGAAGGTACAGGCAATGCAACATCTGACACAACAACTGGGGCAACAGGTGCTTTGGCAGGAAGTGGAAGTGATGCTCCTACAAGCGGAGAACCGACCGGTACACCTACTAGTGGGGCAACATCAGATAATCCAACTAATGATACAGTAGATAATCCGACTAGCGGAGAGCCAACGGGTACTCCAGAAGGTGATAATCCTAAACGCAAACTTAAGAAAGTTAAACTTGTTAGGAAGGCAATGGACGAAACAAGAATGCTTGCAGAACCTAAACTTCCTTGGTATAAAAAAATGTTTAAATTTGCTAATAATCACCCAGTTTTGGCAACACTAGTGGGCGGTGCTATAGGTCTTGGCCTTACTGCACTTTCAGGACCTATTTTCTATATGTATATGGGTCTTGGCGGAATGTTAAATGCCTTTGGTATTACTCTTGGTAGTGGTGCAGTTCTAGGACTTGGAGCGGGTGCGCTTGCTTCAGGATTATCTAATAGAGTTTTAAAAGGTAAAAAAGGTAGACTTTATTCTAAATTCGGTAGATTATATAATAAATGTGCAAGTATAGAAAAACAAAATGCCAATTTGGAACATATGGCTGAAACATCTATGCAAAGAGCACAAGAGTATCAGAAAAAAGCCGATAAATCTAAAGGTATTTTCAAATCCATTAGGAGATTTGGTTATAGAAAAGTAAGAAATTTAAATTTAAAAGCGGCTGGATTAACTAAAGTATTATGGGCTAAAAACAAAACTCGTTTTAATAATAAAGTTGACGAGGCTTTACAGACTAAGGTTGAGTTAAATAGAAGAGAAGCAACTCCTAATAGAAGAGGTAAGACTAAAACTCTTGCAATCGCGGGTTATTTACAGAAGAAAAAGAACCTTGATAATAAATTGAGCA
>JBJEXU010000149.1:0-2177 GCA_051886095.1 Christensenellales bacterium
AAGATAAATGCAGTTTATTCTGACGGAAGCAAGGAAGAAATTTCGGATAGCTCAAGTTTGACTAAGTCTATAAAATATATCCCTTGCAATAGTTCGGAAGAAATTTCCAAAGATATGCAAGATTTTATGGAGAAAATTGCTCAAAACTCGTTAAATTCAGGTACTTGGAAAATAACCTTTGGATTTAATGAAATAAGTCATGAATTATACATTAATATTGATTTGTCAGAAGATAAACCAAATTATATTTTGAGTATCAAAAACACTTTGACCGATGAAACAAACACTATGACTTATGGTACAAGGTTTGAAGCTCTAGACATCAGTGTAAAATTAGGCGCTGAAGAAGTAGATAAGTCTTATTTTGATGTTTTTTATCTAGATTTGGAAGATGGCGAAGAATATGATAGCACCAAACATCCAGAAGATTATTATGAAGAAAATAAACTTCAATACTTATCACTTTGTGATATACTTAGGGCTGGTACTTACAAAGTTTGTGCAAGAGTTCAACAATATGGAAATTATTATTTAAATTATTCTGATTTTATTGACTTTGAAATTGAAAAAGCAAAAATTGAATTAGTTAGTGACCCAAGTGAACTTGTATTTACCTTTGCATTGGCAACGGCAGATTCATCTGAAAAACTTGAAGATGTAACTTTTGATGAAATGTTTTATGATTCTGAATTTTTGCATCAAACTCGTAATTTGCCAGAAGATGTAAAATTTATTGCTTGTAGTGATGGAATTGCAGAAAACAATGATGCCGATTCGACAGATAAATTAACAAATGAATTTTTCTTTTATGATGGTTATTGGCAAGATGTCAGTGAAGGAACTTACAATGCAGGCACTTATACCTTGACTTTGAGGTTTGTCCCAAATACTGAATACTTAAAAAATTTTGAATTTTCAGACGAAATTTCCGCTACTCTGAACTTTAATAAATGCGAGATAAATTTGCCTTGTGTTGTAGTAAACGATTCAACTGGTGGAGATTCACCTTATGCAGAAAAACTACAATCTGATGGAAACTATATAACTGTTACTTCGGTTTACACTAATCCAATTATTTGTTATACAACAACTGTAGGTACTACAAATACGATGCAAGGGGCTTTCATTAAAGATGATAAGGATGAAATAGAGGTAGCCGAAGAAGATAATCAAAAAAGACGCTATTACACTCATAGAGCATGTGGAGATAATGAAGTCTTTACAGTTAAATTAGTGCCATTTAGAAATTTCGAATTTAAAAATTCTTCGGTTGCAACAAATTTTGACGAAAGAGATTTTACTATTACTAATGGAATTGCAATATTCTCGTGGAAAATAAATCCAGCAGGTTTTGATGAAATTTACAATGCAAGTAATGATTCAACATCTGATGTTGACCCTATTCAAAATTATAATGTAAATTCTTCTTTGTCAGACGATATTACACCAACATACAATATAGACGGAACTGTCGATTTGAGAATTGGTGGAAGTTTAGACGCATCATATTTTGACGATTTTGATGTAATAATGACGCTAGTAGATTCTAATGTTGATATACTAACAAAAGATGAAAACGACGACCTTCATTATACTTTTAAACCTGCTAGTACAACTGAATATGTGGGTTCAATTAATGTTAGGTTATCGATAAAACTTAAATCTGATGTTATTTCAAGTTTAAGTTTTAGTATAGATAACAATGGTATCGCTTTTGATAATACTTTGAGTGTTAGGTTAAATCCAATAGACCCAGATTATAGTTTCGCTATTGCGCACAATAATTATGCTTATAACATTGGTGAATCTCAAGATGCTACTTTCTTTACTCTATCTTCCGATGCGCAAGTAACTACATTTAAAGATATTTTCCTTTCCAACGACTGCGGAACTTGGACAATTGAAAAAGAAGTTAATGGTACTTGGGTAAATGTAGATATGGATGATGCTGGTGAGATTGAATATAGCACACAAGAAAACTTGCAACGAAAATATAGATATTCATTTACTCCAAAAAGCGAATGTCCTTATGTAAATGACTTTTCTCAAATAGAATTTTATCTAGCACAAGAAACAATTGAACAGTATTAAAAGTAAATCATGTTTCAATTTACCTCAAAACAAATTGAAATGTTTGATTGATAGGAATACAAAAAACAAACACATTAAGCAAATTT
>JBJEXU010000150.1:0-8076 GCA_051886095.1 Christensenellales bacterium
AAGGTTAACCTTTTTAGAACCACGGGACTATCCCGTGGTTTTCTGTAACAAAAAAGACATACTTTAAACAATCAAAGTATGTCTTTTTTTGTTTTATGGTCTTTCAAAAGAATAACCTTTTAACTCAATTTTACCATTGAATAGAAAACTTGCATTAAGTATGGTCTCATCTTTATATGAAGCATTTGGATAATATTGGTCAAGTTCACTTGCCTCTACTTTGTAATAAGTATTGTCATTTTCAAAACTTGCTATTTCACCACTAATAATTCCAATCGCTTTAAATTTAAAATATACTGTATTTAAAGTAGGAATATGAACAACGCAATTACCTTGTGTACTTGTTATTATTTGATGTTGGAAAACTTTTTCAACACTTTCAAAACCCGCTTTAATTCTACCAAATATAACTTCAACATTAGACCTGCCAGTTGTATTCACTAATAGTCTATTAATCTCGTTGTAAACTTTAATATTACCATCTTCATTAATAATTTCCGAATAATAACCATCAACATAATCACTATTACTGCTTACTTCAATATCTCCGCGTTTACTTTCAAATTTGCCAGTCTTTAAATAACTATCAACTTTAATATTTCCCATAGTGGTCTTAACAGTTATTATGTCTTTGGCTGTACCAATAGTCACCCTACCATTAGTATTTTCTATCATAGTATAGTTATTTAAAGTTGTAATATTAATATCACCATATATTGTTACAATTCCAGTTTTACCTGTTACTTCTGTTATATTTAGTACAGTATTATCTGTAATAAATGTATTTTCAGCACCTGTAGGGCTAGAAAGTTTAGTTATATTAAAATATCCATTCTTAGCAATAACCTTTAATCCATCACCATCACATACTATATTATTAGCATCAAGCCTAATCCCATCTCCAGTAATATCTAACGATGCATTCAAATTCTTAAACTTAAATACACCATCATCAGCAACTAATTTCACTTTGTTATCTACAACCACATTATTAATACTAGTAAAATCAAAAGTTCCTTTAGATGTTGTTAAGTTAAGAGTGCTTAAATGTAAAATCTTTTCCTCAGAACCAGTTCCTAAATTAATAAGTGTTAGATTTCCACTACCTGTTGTTACTGCTAAATTAGTAAGTTTAGTTGAAAGTTTACTATTACCAATAGAAACATTTCCACTTGTAGATGTTATAAGTAAACTAAACTCAATACTAGCAGGAATGTTAACTGTTAAATCACTTGTCGAAGTAGAAATCCAACCATTTGGCTCAGAAACATTTAAATAGATTTTTAATTTATTATCTTCAACATTAACCGATTTAATAACTTTATACTCAACTATCTCTGTTGAAATACCAAAAATATTTAATTTCATAGAATATTCAATATTTTCTTTTTCAACAGGAACAACATTTACACTAATCTTTTTAGAATTAATATTAATTTCAATATCAGAATAACCAGTATAGTCAAATAGTTTTATGGGCTCGGAAGATATTGCTTTGTTATAATGAACTACCCCCACTCCAAAAATTCTAACAGAGGGAACAAAATACATAACACATAGAAGTATCAATCCAATACCTACTATTATTCCCAATACTAAACCTATATAAATAAGTAATCCCTTTAATGCTTTCATTCGTCCACCTAAAAGATTATTTTTTTTAATTATACTACATAAAATTTATTATTGCAAATAAGTACACTAAAAAAGCATAGTTTTAACTATGCTTTTATATATTTTACAATAATTTAGTTCAAAATAGCCTTAATTCTTCTAACACCACTAGACGATGCTTCTTCTTTCTTAATTACAAATTTACCAAGTTCACTTGTATTTTTAACGTGAGGACCTGTACAAATTTCTTTTGATACATCACCTATTGAGTAAACTGTTACAATATCTGGATACCTGTCTAAGAATTGATGCTCGGCACCTATTTCAACCGCTTTTTGCTTAGACATTTCTTCGCAAGTAACATCTAGACCTTCAGAAATCCATAAATTAACAAGTTCAGCAGTCGCATTTAATTCTTCAGTTGTCATTTTGTGGTCACAAGCAAAATCAAATCTAAGTCTTTCACTGGTAATATTTGAACCCATTTGATGCGATTTCTCACCAATTACTCTTTTTAATGCTGCATTTAGCAAATGAGTAGCAGTATGATATTTGGTTTCCATCTCTCCATTGCCACCAAGACCCGATTTGAAAGCACCCGCACTAGTAGTTCTTGCTAGTTCTTGATGTTCTTCAAATGCTTTTTTAAAACCATCTTCATCAACCTTATAACCAAATTCTTCTGCCATTTCTTTAGTCATTTCAATAGGAAATCCGAAAGTATCATATAATCTAAACGCACTTTTACCACTAATCATTTTATCATTTTTTGTAGGCAAATAATCAGTATTATTAGATTTTAAGAAAGCAATCTTCTTTTCAATTCCTGCAATAAGTTTATCAAATTCTTTACTACCAGTTTCAATAGTCTTGTTAAATTTATCCACTTCTTTTAGAATTTCAGATAAAATATAATCTTTTTTCTCGTTTAAGAATGGATATGCTTTGTCATAAACTTCTTCAATATAAATTTTTGCAACATTAGCAAGTTCGGTTGTATCTAAATTTATTTTTCTAGCGTGTCTTATTGCTCGTCTTAATAACCTTCTCAAAATATATCCTGCACCAACATTACTAGGCACAATACCGTTTCTATCCCCAATTAACATAAGAGCAGTTCTCATATGGTCGCAAATAATTCTTATAGACTTAGTAGTATCAGCATTATCACCATATTTTACATTTATGCTTTTTTCAATATATTCTATAACTTTAACAAACAAATCGGTTTTATATACATCTTTTAGACCATTTAAGAACATTAACATTCTTTCAAAGCCAAAACCTGTATCAACATTCTTATTAGCAAGAGGTCTATATCCATTTTCTAGTTTTTCATATTGCATATAAACATCATTGCCTATTTCAACATATCTTTTGCAACTACAGTTAATATCACAATTATCTCCACACTTCTTATCTGTTAAAGGATAAAACCATTCATTATCAGGTCCGCAAGGTGTTCCAGTAGTTCCAGCAAGTTCCCACCAGTTATCTTCTTTGCCAAGATAATATATATTCTCAGGTCTAATACCAAGATTTATAAGTAGTTCGGCAGTTTCGTTATCTCTTGGAGCACTCTCGTTGCCAGCAAAAACTGTACAACAAATTTTGTCTTTATCTAAGCCAAAAACTTGAGTTAATAACTCAAAAGTCCAAGCAGTTTTTTCTTTCTTAAAATAATCACCAAGACTCCAATTTCCCATCATTTCAAAAAATGTGCAATGACTTTCATCTCCGACACTATCAATATCAATAGTTCTAACACAACCCTGAACATTGCATAGTCTTTTGCCTGCGGGGTGTTTCTCTCCAAGTAAATAAGGCATTAATGGTTGCATACCCGCAACATTAAACATAACCCCTGTAGTACCATCTCCAATTAACGACACTGCACCAATATCAATATGTCCTTTACTTTTGTAAAAATTTAACCACGCATCTCTTAATTCTTTAGAAGTATAATTTTTCATAAATTCGCCTTTTAATAAAATTTCTAATTAGTATATTAACATAATTTAGTAATTTTATCAACTATTGAAAGATAATTTTAATTATTTCAGAGTACAAACAAATTAATTAGTAATATCTTTCTCTCCTTTTTCTTTGTAACTAGCAAAAATAGAACAAGCAAGAATTAAAGACACTTGAACTCCAATAAATAATATTAATGCAAGTCCTGTTTGAACTCCCAATGTCTGAATCTCAAGAGAACTATCGAATTTTATTACATCTAGTAAAATTCCGACCAATAATTGAGTAATTGAATTAGCCATATTACTAGCAAAAGTCATAGTTCCACTATAAGTTGCATTTTTATTATCGCCACTTTTTTCTGAAATACTTTCAATCGCATCACCAAATAGCGAATTTGGAAGTCCATACATTGCACCACTTCCAATTCCACAAATAAATATGAGAATAAGCATTAATACAAAGGAAATGCTATACAATTCAATTCTAAATAAATAGATTAAAATTACGCCAAAAACCGAAATTATAGTGAGCATAATACCAATTATAAGTGCTGGTTTTTTTCTCTTTTTCTGACTTATAGCCACCCATATTGGCTGACTAATAATAGTTCCAGAAATTAAAGCAAGTAATAAAAATGTTATTTGATTAGAGGTATAGAAGAAAGAATAAGTAAAGAAATGCAAACCCACACTACAAAGGAAAACTGTTGCTATTGATGTTAGAACATATCCCCAAATAATTTTACTCAATTTTTTATTCTTAAAAGAAAATAAGAAATTTTTAAATAAATTCTTAAAACTAAATTTCTCTTTTTTAACATTTAAATCTTGCTTACTACTTTTTAATGTTAGAATTGAACTAAGCAGACCAAAGACTAAACAAATAATACTAGAAACAAGAGCAATTTTTTTGTATCCATTAGGATTTAATTGACCGATAGGATACTCTTCCGTGTTCGGTAAAAAAATAATCATCAGCACACTAGGAATTATTATTCCAATTAGGTAAAAAACAATGTTATATGCATTAATTTTAGTTCTATCGTGATAAGATTCTGCCATTTCATTTCCAAGAGCCGAGTATGGGGTTGCAAACATAGTATTAAATGTTTCAAGTAATAACAAAGATATTAATATCCATAGAAATTTTAGTATAGTACTTAAGTTATTTGGAACCGACCAAAGAGCAATATTAAATATTGACATACCAAAAGTTGCAATTAACATATACCCGTTTCTACGACCTAATTTACCAATACTGTGATTATCACTTAAATAACCAATTAAAGTATCACTCACTCCGTCCCAAATGGTACTAATTCCAATAGTAATACCAACTAGCGTTCCACTTATTCCAAGTACAGATGTAGCAAAGAACATAAAAAAATTAGATATAGTCTGACTAATAACACTATAACTAAGCCCACCAAAACCATAAAAAATTTTTTTTAACATTTAGTACTCTCCATTTAGTAATTATTATTTGCAAAAAATGTTTATTTTAATACAAATTTATAATAATTGCATAATACTAAAAGAGAACTCTATATTATAGAGTTCTCTTTGATTAATCAAATATATCTAATAATTCATCTGCCTCACTAAGAGGTTTAATTACCATTTCTTCTTCGATTTCATTTTCTTTAACATTTTCGGAAGATGTATCAATAATTAAATTATCATTATTATCAAAAATTGGTTCATCAGGCAAAGGTATTAATTCTTCATCTTCTTGAAGGTTTACATTTTCATTTAATTTTGGTTGAGGCTCATTTTTATGTTCAACAATAGATGGAGCAGTATTCTCAAGACTCATAGCATTAGCATCTTTTTCCAAATTAAGGAAAGATGTAATAGAACCAACCCATTTAGTTTTAATTGTATCACATTTACCGCTTCTATTCTTAGCAATAATTATTTCAGCAATTCCACTTTCTCTTTCTGCCTCAGGCACGTCATTATACATATCTGGTCTATATATAAACAAAACCATATCAGCATCTTGCTCAATAGAACCAGATTCTCTTAAATCACTAAGCAAAGGTCTATGGTCTTTTCTTCCTTCACTTTGTCTAGACAACTGAGATAATAATATAATCGGAATTTCAAGTTCTCTAGCCGCCATCTTAAGAGTTCTAGTAATCTCACTAATTTCTTGCGTTCTATTCTCTTGATTTTTCCTACTTCCCTGCATTAATTGCAAGTAGTCAATCATTAATATATCTAGACCTTTTTCTCGTTTTAATTTCCTACATTTGCTAAGTATATCCATAGGGCTTTTTGAGAAACCTTCATCTATGTAAATATCCGCCTCTCTTAATTTCTTACTAGCAGTAAGAACAGCTTTCCATTCTTTATCATTCATTTCACCCTTTAGAGCATTACTCATATCAACATACGCAAGACTACATATTGACCTAGAAGCAATTTCTTCTTTACTCATCTCTAAAGAGAAAATGGCACATTTTTTCCACACTTAACCGCTGCGTGGTTAATCATATTCATACCTAAACTTGTTTTACCACAACCCGGTCTAGCAGCAATAAGTATTAACGCACCTTTCTGGAAACCATTGGTAATTTTATCAAGACCATAAATTCCACTAGGAACTCCCTTAATGCTACCCTTGTTATTTTGTAGTTCTTCAAAATTACTTATAGCATTATTAACTGCTACATTAATGTGAGTAAGACCTCCCCTTTCTTCTTTATCGCCAATATTAAATATATTTTGTTCTGCAAAAGAAAGAGCATCTTCTCTAGAAACATCTTCAAAAGATTTATTAATAATATCTTGGCTAGCACCAATTAATTGTCTAAGTATACTATCTTTCTTAACAATCTCAACATAATGAGTATAGTTACTAGCACTAGGAACAACATTTGTAAGTGTAGTTAAATAATCTATTCCACCCACACTATCTAGATATCCGTTCTTTTCTAAATTCTCAGCCAATGTAACAAAATCTATAGAAACATTACTTGAGAATAATTTATACATACTCTCAAAAATGATTTTATGTGTTTCAGAATAAAAATCAGTTTCTTTTAAATCAGACATTATTCCAAAACTAGCATCTTGATCTATAAGTGCACAACCAAGAACACATTGTTCGGCTTCTATACTATGAGGTAAAACTCTTGCCTCTTTTATCTTTTTAGTTTCTTTCATTATTTCTTCTCACCTTTAACTTTGCTTTTCTTATTATTTTTAGTTACATTTACCGAAAGTTCAGTTTCTTCAACCTCAATAATTGGGTCCGATTTATTTTCTTTAGCCTTTTGTTTCTCTTCTCTTTTGCGTTTGTAACTTTCTTCCATAATTTGTTTCTTTCTTTCCTCTAACTCTTCCCTTTCTTTTCTAAGTCTATCCAGTTTAGCATCTTTTTTCTCAAATATTTTATTAGCAATTATATTACCTATTACAACAAAAATAAGTAAGAAAACGCAATCAAGGAAAACCACCAACCATTCTTTATCTATATAATCGGAACAATAAATATTAAATAATACAATAGGAACAAAAGAAATTAAAAAGATAATTCCATACTTTGCAAATCTTCTTTTCCAGTCTCTTTTATCAAAAAAATATCTATCTCTCATTCTTCTCAATTTCCTGTTTAGTTATTTTTACTGAAATTGCATTTTTATATTTCTTTTTAATACAAAAGAAAATAATTACAACAGCGATTGCCGAAACCAGCAATCCAACTATATACCAAGAAGTAGTTTTTGCTGCGACATAATAAATGCTCATTTCAAAACCTTCTTCCTTATTACTTAAGTCCCAAGCCATAAATGTCATACCGTTAAGAACTTCCACATCATCGGCATTACTTTTAATCCTATCATCTGGATAAGTAAAAATTTGATTAATTTGAACATCGTCTAGAGTATAATTTGTTAAATTACTATATTTTTCATAATAACTTTCACCATTCCCACTAAGACTAAAATCTTTTATTCCAGACATTAATCCATTGTCGCTAAACATAAAGTATTTGTAAAGAAACAATCCCATTCCTTCAGTTTTATAGTCATTGTTACAAATTTTAGTAATAAAAGGTCCGATATCATTCATTGCTTTCTTGTACGACTCACTATTCATTACATTCTGCAATTCTTCTGTAACCGTTTCAAGTCCATAGAAAATTCTAAAATATTCAATTCCAGCAAATTCAATTACAACACTTATTTCATTTCTCTTAGTTGATTCGGGTACTTGGCAATAAATTCCATTCTTAAGAATAATAAAAATCTCAGGATAATCATCACTAAAAGAATCAATCCAATCATCAACATAGTTTCTAAAATTTATCATATCGGAATATATACTAGTTCTTACTTCATCTAAAGACTTACCAGCCTTGTTAAGTTTAGATTCGTCTAGAGTTACAACTAGTTTATCAATAATAGAATAATCGGGATTAACGACTCTAATACTTTCTATTGTAGCACAACCGAATAAACTAAATATAGACGCAAAT
>JBJEXU010000151.1:0-8066 GCA_051886095.1 Christensenellales bacterium
TTTTTTACAAATTGCGTGAAGAGTTCCAATTTCAGCATTATTAAGATTTTCTAATTGTTCTTGAAGAAATGTTTTTTCTTTAATATTGTCAGTAATATTAATTAAGTTAGTTAACTCATTAAATAGTTTCAATTTAATTTCACTTGCCGCTGCATTAGTATATGTTACGACTAGAAGTGAAGTTATGGAAATATGCTCTAAAGCAATGATACGAACTAATTTTTGTATCATTGTTGATGTTTTGCCCGAGCCTGCAGAGGCGGACACTAAAACATTGCAATTATTTGCATCTAAGAACTCTTTTTGTTTCTCATTCGGCTTAAATTCCGCCATCTGTTTCTCCTATTTCTTTTAATTGTGTTATATTTTCTACATTTACTACATTATTATCATTATCAAAATTATAATTACATAATGCCTTGAAAGAGCAATAATCACAAGTAGATTTATTTTTATCAGCAAGAGGACGAGGAGATATCTCTCCACTCTTTATATTAAATATTGCCTTCTTGACTTGGTTAATAGCAAAACTAAGCAAATAATCAAAATCTTCCTTACTTAAACACAAATTCTTGTAATAATTATTCTCATAAATTTTGCCTGTTGAAGTGGTCTTTAAATTAATTATTTCACTTTTATAATTTTCTGCAATTAATCCACTATCCATATTAATGATATTGTCGTCTGACTTTATCATAACTCCATTTAATTTGTATGACGCATCTTCGCCAAAAGCATTAGAAAGTGGAAGATAAAATGCTCCTACAGGATTAAGACCACTCTTTTCAGCAAAGGCTTTAGCATATAATAATAATTGTAGTTTTTTGCCAGACATAACATCGTTATAATTTTTGAACTGGTTATCGCCAGTTTTGTAGTCAAGCACTATAAAGTCATTTCCACAAACATCGATTCTATCAATAAAACCTTTAATCTTGACGCCATCTATTTCTAAATTGTCAAATCTATATTCATAATATTTAGGTTTGAAATTGCTATTTTTAATCTCGTTTGATATGGCATTTATAATTCTATCTAGTTCTCTATCTAATGCTTTAATAACAAAAGCATTAGATTTATTATTAACAATATCTTTATATTCTTCTTTCAATAGTACTTTTTCCATAAGCATTTTTGCTTTGGACATAATATTTTCCATATTTAAAGTATTATCAACAATTAATGGAACTATTTTACTTAGAACCTCGTGAATAATATTTCCAATATCATTTGGTTTTAACTTACTTTCTTCACCTTCTTTCAATCTTAAGCCATATCTTCCAAAATGCATATAAGGACACATATTAAATGTTTCTATTTGGCTTATACTTGAGTAACCGGTTCTAAAATAACTTGAAATACTTAAATTATTTAATTTATTAGAAGCGTTAAAGTTGTTTATAATTTTTTTGTTATCTTCACTTACAAATTTATATAGTGAAGACACAATATTTCTATAATTTAAATTATTATTATAAACTTCCCACTCGGACAAATAATTAATTAAATTCTCATTTAAAATATTAGGCGTTAAATTATTAAATATTACATTATTAACATCTAGCGAATTATAATTTCTATTGATTGTGTCCAGAACATTAGATTGATTATAAACTTTCAAACCGCTTATTTTGATTAAAGAATTAATTAGGTTATTTGGATATAATTTACCCTCTAGAGAACTATTTAAATAACTTAATGTTAAAGTCTTTTTATACTTAAAAACTAGTTCAAATAACTTAAATACTTTTCTTGAATTTAACATAGAAATAGTAGGAGTTAATAGTTTTGCATTAGGAAGTTTAGATAATTCTTCATCGGTTACAAGCCCATTATCAAGTTTCATTTTGGGTAATCGTCCCTCATTATTACCTAAAATATATAGATGGTCGACATTTGATACATAACTTGTATTAAAATCTGCAATAAAGACTGTGTTACTAGTAATAGGTGGAAGACTTATATTAGTGGCTTCAAAATATGATTTGTAAATCTCCAAAAATTCAGTAAAACTAGTTTTAATGTGACCAAATACACTGGTTATATCTTTATTAATATCATCAAATTTGTTAATGACTTGATTATATATTCTATTTTCTAGCGAATTGTCAGTTAAAAAATCTAAATTTCTAGATTTAATATAATCAAATATTTTAATAATTACATTTACAAAATCTGAAAAATTATATTCTTTATTAATCTCTTCCCTTGTTTCTTTAATAAGCAAAATAAACTCAAGTAAATCTTGATTTGATGTTAAAGTTTCATTAAGGCACATATCAGAAACTGCACCAATCTTGCTTAAAGTATTATCCAGTTTACAAGTATCTTCACTCTCAAAATTTAATAAAGGTGATTTAATAATAGAAGAAAAATCAGATAATTTGTAATCTTTGTTTCCTATAACATTACAAATTTCAAATAGTAACCTTATTAAATAATTATCAATAAGTAACATACTCTCATCTATATAGAAAGGAATTTGATATTTATTTAATTCTTCGACAATAATTGATTTATATTCTTTTAGACTAGGTAAAACTATCGTAAAATTAGAAAAGTTTTCTTGATTTAAAATTGCTTTGCTATAAATATCAGCAATAGTATATTTAATCTCGTGTTTAATCTCATCAAAAGCATTAACTCTAATACTTATATCACTTAAATCAAATTGTTTAGGACTATAAGCAAGTAAATTTTTAGATAAAAAATCCAATGTGGAATTATCAAACCCATTAAGTTTATTTATCTTAAATTCAAGCCCTTCACTTTTAAATAAATCGATTAAATCATAATAAACTTTATTTGAAAAAATATTTGAATTGTCATTACCCTTTCCATATGTACAAGTAATATAAATACCATCACTAAATCTAGATATTTTAGAGATAATTTCATACATAAGTCTAGTAAAATCGTCAAACTCAAGTAAATAAAAAATTGTATTACAAAAAGTATCTTTATTAATGCTATCTGCAAAAAGTCTTAATTGATTAAAACTATCGGTGTATTCATTCTGCAAATATTTCTCATATTCTTCATACACAAACTTTATATCTTTTTGTTTAAGATTAGAGAAAGTCTTACTATCATCAGTATAAATTTCACTCGGAGAAATATTACAACTTTTATAGAAACAAATTGTTTCAAAAAGTGAACTAGCAAAACCTAAAAAACTGGTTGCTTTGCCAAATGCAAAAAGTTTATCTTTGTTATTTTCTAATATCTTTTTAACTAATGCTACTCCCGACTGCTTAGTTAGTATTTTTTTTGTATTATTCAGAAGTTGAGATTTAGCAAGTCTAGAAAGAGAAATTACATTAACATCAAAAAAACACTTCTCACCCGTTTCTTCAAAAAGCCTTTGCTCTAGGCTAAACTGACTTCTATCTGGTGCGATAATTATATGTTTTTTAGTTTTGTCTCTATCTTTAAGCAGATTAAAAATATATTTATTATTAATCTCGCTACTTGAACTTGCTACAATATTAATGTTCACCCTAAATGCTCCTTAAACATATTGTAGCAAATTCTATTTAATTTGTCATTAAGTAATAGTTTACTTTTTTTAACAAATTTCGCCAATTATTGAAATAAATAATTTTATATATAACGATTGTTATTTGCGAAAATGGTCGTCGTGACAGCGATATTTGGCTTCCATTTTAAGTTCGGTAGATTTCTTAATGAGTCTTACTAGACCCATAAATAAATTAACTATATCATCGTCTGATATAAGTTCGTTGTAATTCTGAAATTTTAATATTTGTTTGCAAGTAAAATACTTGCCAGTTATTATATAATTAGGTTTAATCTTCTTCATAATGTGATTATTGCCAAACTTTCATATAATTAAACTTAAATTCATACAATATCTAAAGTATAAAAATAGAGGAATTAATATGAAAGAGAATTTTTTACATTTTATAAGCGAAACTCCATCTATACTTAGTATTAACGGAAAACACTTAGGTCAAATTGATAATATAAGTAATATGGAACTAGATGTTATAACCAAAACCCCTAACATTTTTGTTTCATACACACCCATAAGTAATTCTAAAAATGCATTACCCTATACTTTTTCACTCAAAACATCTGATACACCAGAGAGTGATAATCAATACATAAAAGTTGTTCCTTTTCCTAATAACAACTATGACATCATAATGAAACCTTTCTATTACTATCAAGTAAGCCAGTCAAGAGTTTTGTTTAATAAAAATGTTGGTAAATATTTTGTATCAATAGTTAGTGACAATGTAAGCAGAATCACTATATTTAGTGGTGGAACAATAGTTTTTAATATTAATGTGGTTGAATTAAAGGAAGTCAAAGTAGAAGAAAACAAAGGGCTTATGATTATTGAAGGTGTCGTTGATGAAAATAATTATTATTTATTAATTTTAGATTGCTCTAATTTCCAAGTTCTACATAACGATATTGTTGAGTCTATAGACGCTAGCGACGAATATATATCTTCCTATAAAAAAGAAAATACTTTATGTAATCACGCAAAAGTTTTTAATATAGAAGTCCAGACTAAAAATATTGATAGTTATTATGTGTATTCTCAAGAAACTAACAATCAGATAAATAATTTATTAATTCCATATGCTCTACTTGAGTGTATTAAAGTAAAAGATGAGAACAAAGCAAAGACTTTCTTAGGGAATTCTCTATCTAATACAAGTATTTCTCAACTTTCTAGTTATTTTGGAGATATAAAAAATATTTATTTTAATAGACATAATTTTAATAGTAAACTTAATTATACTATAGAAACTAATACAATGAAGAATTATAATTTTATAATGGATAATAATAAAATTATTGAAATAGAAGAAAATTTTTAAATATATTCCTTTTCTATTTGAGAAATAATAATAATTTGATATAATAAATAAAATTATTAAATAAGATAATTTTAAGTTTTTTTACATATCGAATGCTACCTAATGGTGTCGCTTGCATAAACTCCTATTGTAGTTTAAGTAACAAAAATTAAATAAGGATAAAATATTGGATAAATATAAATTAATAGCAATAATTGCTTGTATTGTTCTAATACTTCTTATAATTGTATTATCAAGTCGAAGTAGAATTCTTAGAACTTACAAGAAATATATGAAAATAGGAAATAAGGCTAATATTACTGGAGAACAATTAGCATTATTTGCTAGAAAGCAACTACAACTTAATGATTTGCAATTTGCTTTAACAAAGCAGAAACTTGGTGATGCTTATAGCCCTAAGTATAAAACATTAATTTTAAGTGAGGAAGTTTGCTATACAGCATCTCTTGCATCTCTTACTATTGTATCTCACGAATTAGGTCACGTACAACAAGATAAACAAAATAATAGTTTGTTCATTTTAACAAGAGTTTTAGGATTAATAACTAGACTCACAAATGCCCTTATTATTCCCACTTTAATTATTGGTATTTTTTTATACATCTTTAAATTTCCAAACAATAATATAGGCTATATTTTATTAATAATTTCCGGCTGTATGTTTTGCCTACATTTACTTAATAAAATACTCACTATCCCACTTGAATACGATGCAAGCAGAAGAGCATTGAAATACTTAAAAGAGAATAAATTTGTTTCAGATAGTGAACTTAGAAAGGCCAAAAAATTACTTAATGTTGCAGCACAAACATATATTGCTAGTTTACTTGATGGCATTCTTATATTAAATACTAAAAATAGAAAAAGGAAGAAAAAATAATGTACATAGAATATTATATAATGGGAATTATAGTTCTCCCAGGAATACTGCTTGCAATATATGCTCAGACCAAAGTTCAAAGTACTTTTAGTAAATATAACGAAATTTGGGCTGAATGTGGAAGGTCTGCAAGTGAAATTGCTAGATTATTTCTAGACAATGCTGGATTACAAGATATTCAAATTATCAAAGTAAAAGGTACTCTAACCGATTATTATAATCATAGCAAAAAGACACTAGCACTTAGCGAAAGTGTATATGATAGTATGTCGGTCGCGGCTATTGGAGTTGCTTGTCACGAGGTGGGTCACGCACTTCAGTACAAAACTAAATATGCCCCTATTATCCTTAGAAATATAGTTGTTCATATGTGCAATTTTGCAAATAATATGTTGTGGGTATTAATAATTCTAGGAGCATTATTTTATTATACAACAGTTGGCACCGTCTTTCTTTGGATTGGTGTTGGAGTATTTGGACTATCAGTATTATTAAATTTAATTACCCTACCCGTTGAATATAATGCAAGTCATCGTGCAACTAAACTTTTACTAGATAGTACAGTTTTAACTGCTGACGAAGTTCAAGGTGCTAAGAAAGTTTTAAATTCAGCAGCACTTACTTATGTTGCTAGTTTAGTTGTATCAATACTAAACTTACTAAGATTAATTTTAGCCTTCCTAGCGACTAAAAAGCGAGATTAAAAAAGACACCGTAAAGGTGTTTTTTTATTGATAATATTTTAGGGTTCTATATTAGTTATACATACTCCCGAATATTTGCCATTCATTACACTTATTCCATTAGCCTTACAAAGTCCGTCTTTGTTAAATAAACACTCGGCACAACATTCAATAGACATTGCTCTATCGTGTCTAAATGGATGAATTTCAGGAGCTGTTTCAAACATATCTCTACTAATATCTTGATGTTGTTTCTCATCTAATTTATCACTTTTCTCAAAAGTTTCACACTCACAATTTCTAGCCACAGTTATACCTTTGCTCATACACGCACAGGCATAATTATATTTACAATTTAATTTTTTACATTTTAAATCCATACAACCTCCTTTAAATAATATTTACCAAAAAATTCAACTATATTCAATTTTATAACTAATCAAATTGATATTAACATTCTACAATAATAGTTGACAAATAAATATTAAAATCTTAAACTAATATAAATATAAGAAAAGAGGTTAAAAAATGAAAGTAGTATTATTAAAAGACTTAAAAGGCAAAGGCAAAAAAGGAGATATTATAGATACTTCAGATGGATATGCACTTAATTTTCTTATTCCTCAAGGAATTGCAAAAGCAGGAACAAGCACTAATCTAAACGAAGCACATCAAGCAAAACAAGCACAAGAATATCATAACGAACAGAATAGATTAAAGGCAGTAGCATTAAAAGAAGAAATTGAAAAATTGTCTTTAAAGATTTTTGTTAAATGTGGTGCTAATGGCAAAGTCTTTGGTTCTGTAACTAATAAAGAAATTGCTGATGAACTATCTAAGCATAATATTGAAATTGACAAGAAAAAGATAGAAACCCCTGCAATTAAGTCAGTTGGATTATTCGATATTAAAGTTAGACTTCACCCAACTGTCACAGCAAATTTAAAATTAGAGGTTTTAACAAATTAAATAAAATATATAAAAAATGAACCTAAAAATTTTAGGTTCATTTTTTAATCATCGCCACCATCAAATCCATCTTCTCCATCATTATCAGGTGTTTCCATAAATGAATTTATATGCTCACTATTATCCACATTATTTTCTTCTTCGTTTTCCATAACTGATCTAACTTTTGAATTTTTCTTTTTTGCTATTTTATTTTTTCTTAACTTATCTTCAGTAGGTAGTTCGCTTTGTTTTGCCCACTCACCTATTACTTCATTTACGGCTACAGAATATACAAAAGCCTCTTCGTCTACCTCTTTTAAAATCCTTCTTAGATAATTAGATTGAAATTTGCTTATAAGACATAATACATTGTATCTTTCAACTTTAGTATGCATTCCAATAACCTTAGTTGTTGTACAACCTCTAGAAAGTTTTTGCATAATTGCGTTGCTAACCTCTTCAGGTTTAGATGTAACAATGTTAAATGCCCTAACTTGTCTATAACCTTCATTTACAAAGTCGGTTGTAATTAAAGATACCATAAGAGCAGTTACCATATAAGGTACTAATTCTATACCATTATTAAATGTAAATAAAGAAAGCAAAATTACACATAAATCTACACCAACTACAATGGTACCTATAGAGAAACGCGGATATTTATTTTTGACAATGCTAGCAATCATATCGCTTCCA
>JBJEXU010000152.1:0-8047 GCA_051886095.1 Christensenellales bacterium
TAAAAGTTTAGATACATAATTGGCACTACATAATCCAACACAATTTATTCCTATGGTTTCAAAACTCAGGCAATCAAATTCACCTTCAGTAATTACACAATAAGGGAAGTGATTTGTTAATGCTTCTGGATTTAATAATTGTGCCTCAAATTTTTTCGTTTTGTAATATTTAATTTCGCCATTTTCGTAAATATTTCGGGCTGTGTAACTATTTTTACTTGTTGGAATAATAACCGCATTTAATATAAACTTTTTAAAATCAAACTTATTAAAACCAAGATGAAATCTATTTGCAGTCAGCATATCAATTCCACGAGATTTTAAATAGTTTTGTGCTTCCACACTAGAATTTAAGTTTTTTTGCCATAAATCAAATGCTTTTTCATAATTTCTTATGACTTTTTTGTTATCTTTATTTTGTGCTGATTTACTTGCATTTGTTGTTTTAGTTGGTGGTGTATGATTGTTGCCATAATATTGAATTGCTTTTTTAAATGCTTCTTTATTACTGCAATTTTCCATAATGCCAATTACATCAATTAGGTTATATGTCATACCACAACCAAAGCAATAAACCTTATTATCGTCATAGTATTTCATTGACGCATTTTTTTCAAAATGATTAGGATTTATACATTTAAAATGTCGGCTTGTATTTATTCCTTGACTTTCCAAATAACTACGTAAATTTGTTTTAATGTCATCTATTTGGTATTGTTCCATTTCTGCTCCTACATTTCAGTATCTTGATTTTGTTGTAATTTTTTTAATAGTGCTTGTGTTTCTTTTTCAATCATAAGATTTTCTTGCTTTTGCAACTGTATATAGTAGTTTAAATTCTTTTCCATATCTTTTGAAATGGAGTAAACCACACCACAATCACAAGAAAGCATTTGTCCACCACAGCAAGGACATCTCTCTATATCGCAATGTTCTAAATGTTGCTCACCAACTTTGCAACCACAATCACCGCAAGTAGGATTTTCGCCATCTCCAACCCAATCTTCATCTTCGTCACCAAACAAAATTGGGTCGTAAAGTTTGCCTTTAATCAAATATTTATCCATAAGGCCTCACATCTCGCTATCTTGATTTTGTTGTCGCTTCTTTTCTTCTTTTAAAGCTGTATCAGTCCAAAAGCCATAAAAGTTTTTAGGTCGTTTTATACCCAATGCTTTATATTCTTTTTCTAAATCTTCTTTAACATCTCTTATATCTACGTCGCTATATTTGTAGTATTTCCAATTACCATTTTGGTCAAATATATAAAAATATTCTATCCAATCCCACTTTAACAACTTTTCCAAATTCATTGTTCGGCTTTCAATATTAGTGTCGCCTCTATCTCTACCATAAGCAACACAAACATCATCTTGTCTGTTGTTGTAATCATATGAATGTGGAAGATTAGGCTCTGGGTCAATTTTTCTTTCTAAACAAGACAAATCTCCAAGTTTTAAAAGTTTTTCAACTTTATCTCTATCGTTATAATGGTCTAAAAGCATTGCGCCATTATAGGTTAAATATCCGTCCGAGTGGCAATAAATAGCTTCATATTCATCTTCGCCACGTTGAATTGCAATTACACTTCGTGTTGACATAATTATCTCCTTAATAAATTACATATTTATCTACATATCTACTCCAAGGCAGAGTAGATGAATAATAATCTAAATTTTCTTTTGGTATTTTTATTGTTTCTAGTGATGAACAGTTTGAAAATGTGTGATAAGTTCCAGTATCCCAAGCCTCTATTTCGTGTTTTGATAAAATTGTTACTGTTTTAAGATTTTTACAACCATTAAAAGTGCCAAGATACATATTTGTTACATTTGGCGGAATGGTTACTTCTTCCAATTTTTCGCAAGAAAAAAAGGCGTATGGATATATCATTTCCAAACTATCTGGTAAGTTGTTTAATGCTATAATTCCACAACCCCAGAAAGCACTATCGCCTATAAACGTTAACCCTTCACTAAATTCTATTTCTTTTAAATTAGAGCAATATTGAAAAGCAAAATTCTCAATAGTTTCTATGGTGCTCGGTAGAATAATTTTTTCTAAATTTTTATTTTGTTTAAAAGCACTATCTGCTATGGTATTAACTACAATATCATTCCCTGCAACATAGGTGTATTGATTTATTGAATATTCATAATACCAAGGATATGTTTGAGAGTAAATTTGATGATAAAAGTCATAATAACCTTCGGCTCCTACAGCATAGTTTTCTTGCAAAAATGCAAAAGCTTCATTTCTATTATTAAATGTTATACTACCTGTTAAAGTTGTTGTTTCTCCATAAGAATAACTTCTAGGGATTTCAAGTGTTGCGCTTTCGCCAGAATAAGCGGTTATAGTCCCACCAACAAATGTATAACCAGACACATCACAAAATTTTACTTCTTGTTGATTTTCAAAGTTTACCCTTTGTGTCAAAGCAAATAAGAATAAAAATAAAGTTCCAACCAAAATAAAAACTTGTCCCCAAGACATAATTGATTTTGTTTTGTTCATAACAAGTTCTCCTAAAGACAATTACTTTCTCTTTCTAGCAAACTATCAAAGAGAAAGTTGTATTTATTTTCACTTCTCGTCTTCATTTCTTCAATCATTTGCTTAAAATCTTCACCTTCAAAGACACCTTCACATTCAATACAGTTATCATTTTCATCTGTTATTTCAAAAGAATAGTAAGGCGGATAACCACTAAGCCATTTATGATATTCTTCCACCTCATCTTCAAGTAAAGATTTGACAAATTCAAGGTTTCCATCTTTGCTGTATCCGTGTTGTTCTAATGATTTTTTTGTGCAATAGATATATCCCACTTGACCACTATCCCAAGGGTCCATAAAAGAATGTGTTGACATTGCAAGTCCAGAATGGTCAAGTAAATATAAAGGCAAAACGCAAGCAATTTGATTAGAACATTCTTTTATCCATTTTTGAAATTCTTGTGGATTTTTAAAATCGTGCTCATCACCCAGTTTATATCTTCTATGCCAACAAACCATTCTACCAACATTTGTATCTTTATAATATTCTCGTGGGTCTTCAATGGTATCTTCAAAGATTGTAAGTGTTAAACCTTTTCTCTTTATTCTCATAGTTACATCTCCGCAAGTGATTTATTTAGATATTTTTCACTTTTTTCATACATTATTGGCACAAGCAAAAAATAATCAGCATATAAATCCATTCCTTCTGGCAAGGAAAAAGTTTTTATGTATTTTTCACATTCTTTAATTTGTTTGTCTGTAAGACTAACACTATCTCCACTTTCTTCATCATATCCCACCATATAAATTGTTCCAACGATACAATCACCCGTTCCTGCAAGCCAAACATTTCCGTCAAGTTTGTCAAGTTTTCCTTCATCATTAAAGAAAATATCAACATTATCGACTTTTGGCATTTGAACGCAGTCAATCATTCCACCAACAATTTTTTGCATATTTTGTAAAGTATCTTCCATTTCTGTAACATAAGCAGGTTTATTTGGCTGTTTAATCATCATTCGAATTTTCTTAACTTCTTCCATTTTTACTCCTATAATCACAAAAATTTTTGTATCTATTAAGTTCCCATTCACTTGCATAGAAAGCCTGTTGAATAGCAACAGATAAAATGGGTTTAAGTAATTCTTTTTCTTGTTCTGGATAGTTTCTCAAACTATCTCTAAGTCCTCTTAATTTTTCAAGCAAATCTTGTTTTGACTTATAATCAATATCTTGCAAAATAAAAGCAAGTTCGCCTCCAATGTTTAACATTATTGCACCTCGCTTTCATTTTGAACTACTTTAGTTTTTCTCTTTGTGGTCTTAGGTTTTAAATCAACTTCTTCTTGACTTTGTGTTTCTTGCTTTGGCAATTCTTGTTCTGCAATCTTTTTATCCAAATCTCTAACCGCTCTTTCAATAGCACTTTCAAAATTAGATAATAGTTGTTTTGTTACAGAACGCACTTTTTGAAGATTATTTTTAAATTCAATTTTTTCTTCTTTTGTGTAAGCTGCAACTTGGTCATAGGCAAAATCTGGAAGATTAAGTCCTAATTTTGATTTGATTGCATAAAGAGAAAAGTTGTATTCAATTTCATCTATGTTTGATTTTTCTTCACAAGTCAACCCTTCAGGTCTGCGACTATCCAAAAGCACACGAGTAGTTTGATTTACAAGTGTATTGATAAGTTCATCAATTGAAAGTCCATCGCGAATAAAAATGATTTTATTTTCTTTATCCATTTTTGCATATGACTCTTGGTCAACATATTTAAACTCATATCCTTTTGCAGTTTTTTCTAGTGCCGATTTTGCACTTTCAAAAAACTTTGCAATGTTTTCTTTGTTAGAGTTTAAGTATTGAAATTCTTGTCCTTCGGTTTGCGAAATATCAAATAGATAACCAATATCAGCATGTAATTTTTCAACACTGTTTGTATGCACGTTACCCTCTTTATCTGTGAAATCAACATCATAATGGTCAAGTTTATGAGATATAACTTTTATTGCTTTTTCATTTTTCTTTACGTTGCGTCTATAATAATTCCATTCTTTCATTCTCTTAACACAAGTTGCATTTGGGTTTTGCAACAAAATAAGAACATCGTTTGAAATTGTTTGATTAGAAAACATTCCTATTGCTTTTAATAAATCAGTAGTTTGTCTATTGTTTAACATTTCAAGGTATTTTTCATCAGCAAGTTTTATCAAATCTTCGAGTTTTACTATTGTTTTTTCTTGTTCCATTTATTTCTCCTAATTTTCAAATAATTTTTTAATGTGTGGTGTTGCCACTATTTGTATGTTTGTCCTATTTGCAGGACCTGTTATTAAAAACGCACTTCCTCTAGGAAGATTTACTATTGTATCAGTTTCATTTTCGTTTATTTGACCAGCTCTTTCATATAAAGTGCAAAGGTCTGTCATATCGTTTGGCGAAAGTGAAAAAATAAAAGAATATTGACTTACATTTATAATCGCAGAAGATTTTCTTGCAATTTCTGGACTTCCAACAAAGTCTTTAACATTTTGAGTTATTACAATTTGCATACCGTTATATTTTCTTATACGCTTTGCAAGTTGATACATAAAGTCGAGTGCAATAGGAAATTTCTCATCAATAAAGACGTGAGCTTCATCTATTGCTATTACTATCTTTCTATCAGTTCCATACAGATTGTTATAATCTCGATTTTTTATAATTTCATTATCTAACCACTTCAAAACAAGTAGCATTTGAGCATTGCCAATTTGATTATTTTTGTTCGCAAGCAACTTTTGAAAGTTAAAGCAAACAAAGTTTTCAGTAGGATTAAAAGTAGTAAATCCGTTCCATAAGGCGGAGTTTCTTCCACCTCGTCTAAATTTTGATACATAATTAGATAAAACTTTATAGCAAGACAAATTGTATTCATCTTTTTCAAGTTCCATTCTCTTATCAATTTCTTCGGCTAAATCTTGGAATATTGGATAATCCTTTGCTTTAAGTTTAGTCAAATCAGTCTTTGGATTTATTCCTTTGTTTGCGTAAACATCAACAATAACTTTGTTTAAAAGTTCCATACTATCAGAGTTTATTCCGTCCAAGATTACCCTAAAAAATTCTTCTAAAAACTGCAGATGAGAATAGAAAGAGTTGCTACTTCCGTCTTGATTCTCATCATCTAAACTTGCGATTATATGAAACGGATTTATCCTTCCATACTTTGAAGATGACACGTCTAAAACCCTACCTTTAAGATTTGTAGCAAGATTTTCATATTCATCTTCTGGGTCCAAAATAAAAACCTTAGCATTATCACTTGCAAGCCCCGCAAGTAATGTTTTTGTTGCATAAGATTTACCCGAACCGGATTTTCCGATAATAACTGTATTTGAGTTTACTCTTTCATTATCGCGTCTAAAAAAGTCTACAAAAGTTGGTAATTTGTTTTGTCCTATCAAAAGTCCTTGTGTATCTAAAATTGCATTGCTAATAAATGGAAAAGCAGACGCAATTACAGAAGAATTTAGTCCACGAGAAATATTTGTTTTGTTATATGTATTTATGTTTGTAGAAAAATAACTTTCTATTTGTCTACTAAACATTTCACTAAATCTAAAACCAAATTCTCTTAATTTTCTTCTTACATTTTTCTTGTTTGGTGCGTCTTTTGTAGTGTCATAAGCAGTAATGATTAAAGTTGTATCAAAAAACACTTCGTTATCGTTTTGCAGTCCTTCAAGCAATAATTGTAAACTTTCTAAATGAGTTTGTTTGTCAATTTGCTGGCTTGCTTTGCCACCATTATTTTGAGATAAAAGCTCATTGATAGCATTATCTATTCTTTTAATTGCTTTATATTTTTCAACCGGTTTACACTTCATAACAACTTTTGTATTAGGAATATCAAAAAGTTCTTGAGCCCAACCATTAGAAACTTTCAGTGGATAATCAGTTATCACATAGTGCGTTAGAATTTTGTCAT
Organism: Christensenellales bacterium; assembly: GCA_051886095.1. GTDB lineage: Bacteria > Bacillota > Clostridia > Christensenellales > UBA1242 > UBA11490. Next base: position 6,472 of record JBJEXU010000152.1, read on the forward strand.
TTTGTTTTGTTGATAAAAGTTTAAATTGAACTTCTTTAGGATATATATGTTTTATATAATCCTTTTCAGCATACTCATCAAATTCTCTTTCATCAAAATCCTTATCATAAGAATATTTTAGAAATATTGCTAGTTCTTTGCTGTTTAATATTTTTGCTTCCAAATTGTTATTTGCTAGCGTGTTTTTAATAATCTCAAGAGAATTTTGTAAACTTTTGCTATCAATATCGTGCAATACAATGTAATAAGCACTTGCAAAAATCTTTTCTTCCGAATTCAGATTTTGAATTAAATTCATTCTATCTTCAATGATTTCAACTCTTGACCTAAATTCATCTTCACTAAGATTTTTGTTTTCATTTTCTGCAATAAGTTTTTGAATTCTTGTAAGTTCATTGTTTAAATATTCGTCAAAAATGATTGGCTTTTCAAGTTTAACAATGTCATATTCTTGAAATTCGTTAATGTTTTTTAGAGTGCTAGAAATAACTCCGTCAATCAAATGGTTTTGTTTGTTTTGACTTAGAAGATTAAATTCTATTGGGGTTATTTCAATCACACCAGTAAGACTTCCGTCTTTTTGAATTATTGCATTATCCTTAATTGAAGAATAAGGGATAATTGTTGAAATATGTGATTTGCCTTTTTTATTTTTACTAAATGATTTTTGTGCAACCATAAAATTTATTCCATACCAAACAGCATTATATAGTTTGATTTCTCCAATTGGAATAAAAAGTGGTGCAGCAATAATTAAGATAATCAAAGCAATAATATATTTGTTTGGCAAATTACTTGTAACTGTTAGTGCTATAAAGGCAAGAGCAACAATTGCAATAATTACATCAAAAATTCCTATACCTTTATAGAACTGCATTTTAAGTTTTGTGTTCTTGGGAATTATCCTCATTTATTGGCTCCTTATTTAATATCATCTTTTCTTGTGCGTGGTTTATAATGTTATCTCCGTAAACGACATTTTTTGCTCTTGGAATAATATTTTTAGCCATTCCAACAATTCCACCTTGTGCAAGGTCTTTCATCATTCCTATCGGCATTGTGGCAATCCTAAATGGCATATTTTGATGAGATTTAGTCATATCAAAATTTTTGTTTGAATAAGGTTTGCTTACAGGACTATTGAATGAATTTTGGAAGCCTTTTGTAAATGACCTTGTAGTTTTCTTTGTATCAACAAATCTTTTTCCACCTAAAATTGCACCACCAACAGTTGCACCTGCACCAAGAGTTGCCTTAACAATATTTCCACCAGTTTGCATATTTCTAAAAAGTTGTTGGGTTTCGTTATTGCCGGCAGAGTTCCCAGTAAGTTGCGCAATAACCAAATTTGCTTTTGTAACTGCAAATGCACCACCAATTAAGAATAGTATTTTTACAATTCCATTTTTAAAAGTATCAGCAAAGAATGTAATTGAACTTATTTGTGGAATGATTATAAAGAACAAATTCATAGAGAGTATTATTCCATAAGCACCCAAAACTTTTGAAATTGTCATATCACGCCAAATCTTAAATCTATTACCATCATCGACAGGTATTGTGCTAACACTAACAG
>JBJEXU010000153.1:0-8038 GCA_051886095.1 Christensenellales bacterium
AGCGATATGCTTTGGTATGGTTTTGAGTTTTATGGGTTTTTGATTGTTTCGCCTGTTCTTAGGGAGTTCGTATAATGGTAGTACAGCAATCTCCAAAATTGCTTGCGGAAGTCCAATTCTTTCACTCCCTGCCAAATATGGCACAGTAGCCAAGTGGTCTAAGGCAGAAGTCTGCAACACTTCCAACACAAGTTCAAATCTTGTCTGTGCCTCCAAAACATATTAAAAAGTTGTTGACAATAATTTTTTAGTATGTTATATTACTTATAGTTTATTGGTATCTATAAACCATTAGGACAAGGATAACCTGCAATTTTGACCTTTGACTAACTGAAAGCAGTTCAAGCAGAGTGTAGATGCTTGTAAAATATATAGGAGTTCAATTTATAAAAATGAAAGTTACACAGAAAGGGTGCAAAAAGCACTCTTTTTTATTTTATTCAAAAGACTTAACAGCGGTTTATATATGACACACTCCCAAAACTGCCTACTGTTTCATACCCACACACCCCTTTTTATAAGTTTTGACTACTAAGAAAAAAGTTTCGCCCACTTTCAAAAGTGTTTGATATTTTGGGGCCGTTATTTGACTTGTGGCGGTCATAAATTATTGATTTATAAAATACACGGATAAAAAAAATAAGCCGTTAAAACGCAAATAAACGGCTTAAAATAATATACTAAAAATACCCAAACGCAACATAAAAAAGCAGTAAAAAAAGCGGTTTTTTATTCCGCTTTTATATTTTTTAAAATTCTATGCCGTACTTGTCACCGTTTGCCAATCTATTTAATATTAAAAATTTGCTCAAATCTTTTATATTATTATATTTTATATTTATAATATCGTTTATAAGGTCGTTTCTATTATGGATGTTTTCATATTTCCAAAATTTATTATTATTTGCTTGAATTCCCATAATTTCGCCGTTGTAATATTTTGCATATTGTACAATATTTTTTATTGGGTAAAAATATTTTGATAATTGCTCAATAGTGTATTTTTTTGATGATGTCCATCCGCTACACAATAATTTTATAATAATATTCTTCATTTTTTTAACTCCTTTTGGCATATAAGCCGACCGCCACGGCTTGGGCGGTTTCGTATTAATTTACAAATACTCATCAGGGCTTTTGGCTGTGGTTTCAAAATGATAAACTACTTTGCATAATGGAAGTTATCGCAAGTTTTTTTATTGTATCTAATTTTTAAGCCATTTTTAAAAGTAATTTGTTTTGAGTTTCCCAAATTTTCAGTTTTTACAACTTCACTAAAAACAAACTTAGAAAAGTTATTAAATTTGTTTTTTTGTCGTTCTTTTAAATTATTAAAATTTACTATGTTTTCAGCTTTTAAAATATTGATTTGCTTTTGAAGTTCTAAAATATAATCAAAAACTACATTTTGAATTTTAAAACTTCTTTTTATATTATTTTTTTGTGATAGTTCAATTTTTTTCATATTTTTTTTGCTCCCTTTCTTTTTTTTAAGTTACTTAATTATAGCATATTTTATGATATAGTCAATAAAAAATTACATAATATTTTAATATTTTTTTAATTATTTTTATTAATTTTAATAATATATAATAAATTAAGTAATTTTTTTAATATTAGTAAAATATCAAATTTTTGTACAAATTAATATTTTAAAAACCTTTAAAAAACGATAACTATATTTTTTTACAAATTATATAATAATATTATATAAAATATTAAAATATATTTACTATAAAGGCAAAACCCCGAGTTTCTGCACTATTCTATTATTTATATAATTAATATATAAATTAAAAAAAATAAATAATAACAAGTATAATAATTTTATGTAATTTAATTAAAAATAATAATTAATTAATAGTAATATTTAATATCTAAATTCGCATTGTTTAATATTTCATAAATAATATAATAATATTTAATATATAATAATATATAATAATGTAATATTATGTTACTGCATTTTGCTCTTTACTGGTTAAAAAAATAAAAAATATAATTATAAAAAAATAGTTTTTAGAAGTATAAAAAGTTTGTTGATTTTTAGTTTTCTTTTTTTTGGTGTGGTTTTGTAGTTTTTTAATGTCTTAAACGGTCGTTTATGTAAAACGCCTTTAAAATGGTTGTTTTTGTGGCTATTTGGTGGGGTTTTAGCGTGGTTTTGCGTGGTGGGTGTTTTGGTGGTGTTCTGGAAGGCTACCCCCTGCCCTATTTTTTTATATCTTCTACTGGGGCAGGTTACCCATCATATCAACACAAAAAAATAAATTTGGCTTGTATGGTGGCAGTGTGGGGGGTTGAGAGATTTTTGGCGGAAAGAGTTGACAGTGGGGGAGTTTTCAAATATAATGGGGTGCAAAAGAAAGGTAGGGAGTGAAGATTGGCGGTTATTGATTACACAGAGGAGATAAAAAAGAGTTGTGGCATTTTAAAGGCATTTAGGAAGTCGAAGGAGGCGTTTGCGAATGAGAGGGCGATGTTGGGGCTTATGCAGGAGCGATACCGACTTTACTATTCGCAGATACACAAGTGGCTAGCACCTAAGAGAGATAGTAGGAGCGAGGAGGAGATACGAAGGCTCGTTAAAGAGGTGTTTGCGTTGGACTTGCCTGTATGCGAAATAAAGATAAAGCGATTTCAAGAGGCGATTGAAAAAGTTAGGGGCAAAAAAGACGAGAGTGCGATTGAGGTTTATTATCAGTACTTGCAAGAGTGGTTGCAGTTGTATGAGGGCAATTATGCGTTGGTAGCTTTTAGGAGCTTGGAACACTGGGCATTGTTTAGCGAGTGGGATAAGAGCGATAATGATAAGTTTTGGAAGTATAGCATAGACACTTTTGGGGACAATGGGTGGAGTGGTTGCACAAAAGGGTTTTTCTATTATGGGAATAAAATGGTGCTTGATAATCAAATCAAGTTCTTGATGAAACAAATGCCGACCAGTTTCGGCAAATGCGGACACCCACTAACCAAAGTTAGAACCCCTAATGGAATAAAAACACTTGAAGAACTTAAAGTTGGGGATAGTGTGTATTCAATGCACGAAAATAAACTATGTGTGCAAAGAGTGAAGAATAAATGGTATAACAAGAAGAAACAAGTTAAAATTACTACAAGGGGCGGAGTTAAAATAATTGTAAGCCCTGAACACAAGTTATATACTGAAAAAGGATATTTATGTGCTAGTGAATTAACAGATACAAATTATCTTTACAGGTTGTGCAAAAAAGTAGATAATGGCATACCACAAGACGATGATGAGTTAATGTTCGCTTCTTTGATGATGTTTGATGGATGTTGTAAGTACAATTTTTTATCATTTACACAAGAAGAAAATGAAATATATTACGAATTTATAAAACTCTGCGAAAGGCTAGGTTTTGAATATAGAATTAGACAAAAAGATAGAAATAATGCAAAAACTATCTATGTTAAACACAATAATGGAAAACCAAATGAAATATTAAAAAAATATGGAATTTTAGATTGTTTGTCAAAAGATAAAAAAATGCCTAATATAATACTTGACTTACCAATAGAGCAAAGATATAAGTTTTTAGGTTATATGTTTGCAACTGATGGTTACATACCATATAAGAAAGATGGTTGCGGTGGAAGGCTCACAGGTATAACATTGGCAAGTGAAGATTTAGCACAAGGTATACAACAACTTTTGAATAGTTGTGGCATATACTCTATGTTGAGTTATAAGAAATCTGGTTATAAAGGTAAAACTTTTGATGCTTATGTGGTTCAAATACCAGAAGAATATTTTTATATTATTGCCAATAATGTTTATTGTTTTCATAAACAAAAACTCGTTGAAGATAGAATTAAAAAAATTAATTCGTTTTCTATTCCACCACATTCTAATAATACAGTTTACCCAAAAGAACTCGTAAAGGATTGTAAAGAGTTTAAAAGAATAGTTCGCAAACAATTTGCAAGAAATAATGGCTTTAAGAGAGAATTAGTTGAAAAGTTTAATCAAGAAACAGGTTTATTATCAAATATAATTTATGAAGATTTTGTATTTGAAAAAATCAAATCAATAGAGTTTATTGATGAAGAAATTGATATGATTGACATTGAAGTTGAAAATACGCACAATTTTATCGCAAATGATTTAGTTTCACATAACTCTTTTAGCGATAGTGTGATGATTTCATTTATCTTTGGCGTAGACCCAAAAGAGCAGGTTATAAAAGTTGTTGGAAATAGAAGTTTAGTGTCAAAATGTACAAAGCAAGTTGTTGATTTGATGGTTGGAAAGAGATTTAGGCAAGTCTTTCCAGAGTATGCACAAGGTATTGATGAGAGCAAAGATATTGGGTCGCAAATATTTTCTATTTGCAAAATTGCTGATGGGAAGTTTACCATTAATGGCAGCGGTAGAGATACAAGCTTTGAGTGTTTTTCAAAAGAAACCGATAGAGATGGTATCCGTGGTGGTTGGTTATTTCTTGATGATATTGTACAAAGAAGTGAGAGAATGAAATTAAAGTTGCACCAAGCGGACTTAGATGCTTTTGATGGAACTTGGAAGAAAAGGTCAAGAGATGAAAAAACATTTAGGATTGTTTGTAGCGGAACGACTTACGATATTTATGATTTCTTGTCTGAATTAAGATTTAGATATAGTGATGGAAAAATGAGAAAGTCTAATATAAACAAATGGACTACATTGAATTTAGATGGAAGTGCCGTTTTTGTAAAAGTTGCAAAACTTGATGAAAAAGACCAGTTGACATTCCCACAAAAAACAGTATTGAGTGAAGTCTTAAAAGATAGACACAACAATCCAGATTTATTTCAGGCGATGGATATGCAAGAGCCATTAGCACCAGAGGGTACGCCTTTTTATTGGGATTATATTAAGCAATATGAATTTATACCAAGCGATGCAAGTAGTTATTGCTATGCAACCCTTGACCCTGCTAGAACTGGCGATAACTATGTATCAATGCCTATATTTAAAATAGTGAAAGATACAGATAAAGATGGTGTTAGAGTTGATAGACACTATTTGATTGACTGTATATATATCAAAGCACCTATGGATACTATGTATGGGTTTATATGCACTTTAATTGAAAAGCACAATATTGTTAAATTTCATATCGAGCGAAATACCGATACATCATTGAAATACTTGCTTGATAAAATGCTCAAAGAGAGAGAAATATATTTTTGTGATATAACAGAAGTATACTCAACAAAAGTAAAAGAAGATAGAATACTTGAAAATGAAACCAAGATAAAGAACTTAGTAGTATTTCCAAAAAGAGAAATGTATGGCAGAGCAAGTCAAATGGGGCAATTTATGGAACATATAATCTCTTACAAATACAAGGGTGCTGACTATGATGATAGTATAGATGCTGTGAGTATGTATATTGATAAATTTGTCAATAATCAAGGCAAAACTGCCAAAGTGAAGTTATTATATATATAAATATACGAAAATATTTATAAAAATACAAAAAATTAGTTGACAAATGAAAAAAAAGAGTTTTTAATAATAGACAAAGATAGTAGGGAGATTGAAATGGCTCAAAAATTAGAATGTCCTATATGTCATAAAGTTTTAATTGAGAACCAAGACTTAGTAATAGACAAGCCTGTGGTTATGGAGTTGGAGCGGATAAAGACGACCAACAAGGAAATCAAGGTCATAAAATGTCATAATTGCAAAAGACGATTGAGATATTTTATAGATGACTAAAAGATTGACGGCAACTGCAAAGCGGTGTCGGTAGATAAGTGCAAATGTGCTTCAACCCAAGTGGGTAAAGTATGTTTGCATTTTTTATTAGAAGAAAGGGGGAATAATGGACGGAAATCAAATATTTAGTGATTTAAAGATACCTGAATTTGAGTATCAAGGCATAAAGCGAATTGAGATACCAAAGACAGATAGCGACTTTTCTTCTCTTAGTGGCGATTATGGATTTTCAACAATAAAGAAATACTTGCCAAGTATAATTAGCACGCATCAAGAAAATGCGAGAAAAATTGAGTTTTTATATAATTATTTCTTAGGCAAACAAGATATAAGATTGAAAGAAAGGCGATATAAGATTGATGCCTATAATAATAACCGAATTACTGAAAATCACGCATATAGGCAAGTTGAGTTCAAAGTTGGGTTTTTAACAGGAGAGCAGAGAGATTACACGCATAAGGCAGGAAGTAGTAGCGATGACTTGTTATATCTTGACCGATATTTTACTGATTGCAACTTTTATGCGAAAGATAAGCAGTTGAAAAGATGGATTTATGCGACAGGTATAGGAACGACATATACAAAACCAAAACTAGACATAATTGTTTATGATGGGATTGACAAACTTACTGGAAATAAAAAAGTGAGATTTGCCACAAAAGAAGATGGCTTTGATATAGATTTTAATGCACCTTTTAATTATTCAGTAATAGACCCAAAGAAAAATTTTGTTGTATATTCTAGTGGATTTGATAAAGAACCATTATTCTGTGTGTCAATAGTTGACATTGATATTAGCAATGAGAATGACATTTCTCCAAAACAAGCAAAGCAAGTTTTAATAGAAACAAGATATGCGACATTTATCATTGAAAGTGATGCAAATTTGGGAACATATATTCGGGATACTAGCAAGATAAAAACAAATATAAAAACACTTGCATATTTGCCAATGGTGGAATTTTCAACAAATGATGATAGAATGGGCATTATAGAACTTAATAGAGAGTTGTTTAATTCCATCAATACATTTAGGTCGGCGATTGCTGATATGGTTGTAGATAGTGCAAATGCGATACTTGTTTTCAAGAATGTTGATATTGAAGCAGACCAAGTGCAAGCAATGAAACAGGCAGGTGCAATTATCATAAACGATGCACAAAATTCAAAAAATGGTGGAGAAGCAGACTTAAAGACAATTAGGGTTGAAATTCCATTTGATGGGTTAAACTCATACATAGACCAACTTTTGACAAATTGTTATGATATTGCAGGTGTTCCATTAGCGAGTGGGCAAGTTACAAGTGGTGGCGATACAGGGCAAGCGAGATTGCTAGGTGGTGGTTGGAATAATGCTTACATTATGATAAACAATGATATTACAACTCTTAAAGGCTATGATTATGAGCAATTAAAACTTATTTTGCTATTATGCAAGCAAGTGCCAAATTGTCAATTAGATAAATTGTATGCAAGTCAAATTGATATTAATTACCATATTAATCAAAGCGACAATTACCTAGTAAAAACGCAAGGTATGTTAAATATGTATAGTATGAACTTTCCTAAGAAATATATACTTAAATCTAATGGAATGTTTGATGATATTGATACTATTGCTGGCGAGTGGGAAGAACTTGATACTAAGGCGAAAGAAATAGCAAAAACAAGTGAAGAAGAAATAATTGCCGAAAAGCAAGACAATAAAGATGATAATAACTCGCAAGAGTGATTATAAGTGAGCATAACACTTAAACAATGTGGTTAGAGAAAAACCGAAAAGAGCAAAAGATTGTGATGTAATCACACGATAGAGAAAATCGTAAAAGAGCAAGGAGAAAGGTTTTATGAAAAAATTAAACGGCTTTATGAATATTCAACTATTCGCAGAGCAAGAGGGTGGTCAAACCCAAGAAACAAGTACTCAAACTCAAATTGATTATGAGAGTGAGTACAAAAAGATGGTAGCAGAAAGAGATAGTTACAAGGCTGAGGCTGAAAAGCAAAAGGGTCTTAAAGACAAGTATGCTAGTGAAAATGCTGACTATAAGAAAAAGGAACTTGACAAAATGACCGACGATGAAAAGAAAGCCAAAGAGTTGCAAGACCTTATAGATAGCAAAAATAAAATGGAAGCCGAGATTAGAACAATGAAACTTGAAAAAGAATTATTGTCTAATGGCTTTACTGGGGAAGAAAGTGAGAAACTTATAAAGGGTAATTTTGCAATTAATGATATAAAAGTTTTAACCGATATTATCAAGGTAAAGGTTGATGAAGCAATTAAATCAACGAAAGCAGAATTATTAA
>JBJEXU010000154.1:0-2144 GCA_051886095.1 Christensenellales bacterium
TTATCTACTTTATTAAAGTTAGCATTTGCAGTTATATATTTTTTTCTTGCTTCAATATTATCACCCATAAGAGTTGATATCATTTCTTCTGCATCAGCAACATCATCAATAGTAACCTTTACAAGTACCCTCTTCTCTGGATTCATTGTTGTATCCCAAAGTTGCTCAGCAGACATCTCACCTAAACCTTTAAACCTTGCTACACTATAACCTGCACCAGCCTCTTTAACAATATCATCATAATCTTCTTCATTATAAACATATTTCTCAAAATTTTTCTTAGAAATTTTATATAGAGGAGCAATGGCCACATAAACGTGACCTGTATTTATAAGTTCCCTCATATATCTATAGAAGAAAGTTAAAAGAATTGCTCTAATATGTGCACCATCTTGGTCAGCATCGGCCATAATAATTATCTTGTTATATTTCAAATGCTCAATATTAAAATCATTACCAATACCAGTACCAATAGCAGAAATTATTGTTCTAATTTCTTCGTTTTCAAGAACTTGTGAAATTCTCTTTTTCTCAACATTTAAAGGCTTACCTCTAAGTGGAAGGATAGCCTGAAAAGACCTATCTCTTGCTTGTTTTGCGCTTCCTCCAGCACTATCACCCTCAACTATAAATACTTCGTTTAAAAGGGGATTCTTACCTGTACAACTAGATAACTTACCAACTAAAGAATAGGTATCTACATTATTTTTTTGCCTTGTAATTTCCTTAGCCTTTCTAGCAGCATCTCTAACTTTAGCAGCACCTTTTGCTTTATTAATAATATCAATTAAAACTTGCTTATTTGCCGTTTGATTAGCAAAATTCATAAGACCATCATAAATAATATTTTCAACTTCTTGTTTAGCCTCAGGATTACCAAGTTTTGTTTTTGTTTGACCTTCAAATTGCACATTTTTCATCTTAATTGCAAGAACGACAGTCATACCCTCTCTATAATCTTCACCAATTAAATTTGCCTCCTTTTCTTTAAGCAAATTCATATTTCTTGCAATATCATTAAACGCTTTAGTTATTCCACTTTTTAAACCAGTTTCGTGCATACCACCTTCTGGAGTAGGAATATTATTAACATAACTAAATACATTCTCGGAATATAAATCCACGTGTTGAATAGCACAGGAAAGTTCTAATAAATTAGTTTTAGCCTCAATGTATATAGGTTGCTTATATAAAACATTATTTTTCTCATTAATAAATTTTATAAACTCAACAAGTCCCTCTGAATAATTATACACTCTTTTCTGATTTCCGAGTTCTTCCACTTCATTTTCATTAATAAGTTCAATAGTAATTCCTTTATTAAGAAATGCAAGTTCTCTAATTCTTTTAGAAATTATTTCAGCATCAAAAAGACAATCCTTAAATATCACATTATCTGGCTTAAAAGTAACTGTTGTACCAGTTTCCTTAGTAGGTCCAATACACTCAAGAGGTGCTACAGGCACCCCACCAACATATTTATCCTTACCTTTCTTAACCCGTTTAAATTGCATAGCATATTTTTGACCATCTCTACACACTTCAACTTTTAACCATTCGGATAAAGCATTAGTAACACTAGCACCAACCCCATGCAATCCCCCCGAATAAGAATAATTATGATTGTTGAATTTTCCACCAGCATGTAATTGAGTAAAAACAACCTGAACACCGCTTATTTTCATTGTTGGATGTTTGTCTACAGGAATACCTCTGCCATTATCTTTAACAGTAATGCTGTTATCCGTATGCATAGTTATTTGAATTGTATCTCCATAACCATTTGCAATCTCGTCAATAGAATTGTCTACAATTTCCCAAAGCAAATGATGCATACCTTTTATTCCGGTTGTACCAATATACATTCCAGGTCTAAGCCTAACAGCATCAAGCCCTTCAAGAACCACTATATCTTTACTATTATATTCGTCCGCCAAATCGCAACTCTCTCCTTCATTTTATCATACAACCCAAATTATAACACAAAAAAAGCCAAAAAACAATTATTTTTGTAGTTAATCAAAATTATATTATTTTTAGATATTGAATAATTTTTATACCATATTTTTTATATTTATTCATAATAAAATTTTAATTCAGCAACAAAGTTAAGCAAATTTCAAAATAAACTTTTATTTAAATCT
>JBJEXU010000155.1:0-2125 GCA_051886095.1 Christensenellales bacterium
TCTTTATAAAAAGATAAAATTAGCAAAATTTATTTGTCACAAAAATATGCAAAATCAAACATTATATGCTATACTATATATTATAAGGAGTAATCTTATGATTTTTCAAGAAACTGAAAGAACTGAATTGAAGCGAATATTAAACGATAGCTTTATTAAAGAAGTTGTTGCTTTTCTTAATGAAGTGGACGGAACTATCTACATTGGTGTTGAAGATGACGGAACACCTATTGGTGTTAATAATCTTGATGAAGTTTTGAGAAATATTGCAGATATTACAGGAGACCAAATACTACCAAATCCACAAGAGTTTATTAAAATTGGCACCATATATGACAATGGAAAACATATTATTGAAGTGAATGTTAAAAAGGGAAATCAATTATACTATATTAAAAAGTATGGTAGAAGCTCCGCTGGTTGTTATATCCGTGTTGGAACTAGTGCTAGAAGTATGACCGAAGAACAAATTGAAAAAAGATATATCGAGAGTTTAAATATTCCAAAACAAACAATTAAAGAAATGGAAAGTGATAGACAAGATTTATCTTTTGAGCAATTTAAATATTTACTTAACTTTTGTGGTGTTCATGTTAACGACTCTGCTTTTGAGAAGAACTTTAATTTAAGAAATAAGGTTGGTTTATACAACAGATTAGCATTTCTTTTGTCAGACCAAAACGATATTTCAATCAAAGTTGTTAGATTTAAAGGAAAAGACAAATCAGAGTTTATTTCTAGAAAAGAATTTGGATATTGTTGTTTAATAAAAGCAATGTCTAATTCGCTAGAATATGTACTAGATATTCTTAATATCGTCCAAACTGAAATTGTAAATGGTGTGAGAGTTGATACTCCATATTTTGATAAAGACGCTTTTAGAGAAGCTTGGATAAATGCTATTTGCCATCACGATTGGACACAAGGCACTCCACCAGCAGTTTATGCCTTTGATGATAGAATAGAAATCATCTCTCACGGGCTACTTAAAAATGATCTAACTATTGATGAATTTTATAGCGGAGTAAGCAAACCCGTAAACGAAGATTTAGCAAAAATTTTAACTCAAATGCACTACATTGAGCAATCTGGCAGAGGTATTCCTACAATAATAAAGAAATATGGTAAAAATGTATTTCGTTTTGGAACATCTTTTATTGAATGCGTAATCCCATATAATATCGTTGATAAAAACAAAATCGAAGAAATGAATGGACATTCATCAGAAAAAAGACAAAATGGCACTGTAAATGGCACTGTAAATGGCACTGTAAATTCTGTTCTAAATTATATAATGCAAAATAATAACATTACTATTGAAGAACTAATTTCATTAACATCAAAATCAAGAAGAACAATTTTAAGAGCAATCTCCACACTAAAAGAACAAAATAAAATTAAGAGAAATGGATCTGACAAATCTGGTTATTGGGAAATTGTTGAATAGAATTTTAGCACTTGAATATTCTTCAGGTGCTTTTTCTTTAACCATTTCCTGACTTTAAGAAAATAGTGGAGATTTACTGACATTGGCGAATCCGTTTATGATAAAGTGACTAGAAATTGTAGTCAGTTGACTTCAAGTTGTAGTCAACTGGTGACATATCATCACCACTTCATTTTAAAATTCCAACTGGTAACAAATTGTAACCGGTTGAAATAATAAATCAGATGGTGACAAAATGATACCAACTGAAGCACATTATTCTCGTATAAAACAAAAGAAAAATTAAATTTTATAAATTTTAATACAAAAACCTTTAATATATGTTATAATAATAGATATAAATAGAATAGATGAAAATTAAAAAGGATAGATATGAAAATAATTTATGTTCATCACGCTTTAAGAGAGATTGGAAATCCCCCAAGTCAGGACGATAAGATACAGCCACTAGGATTAAAAGATGCAGACACAACAGCGGACTTACTAAAAATTATGTCTGATAAGTCAAAATCGAAATTTAAAGCAATATATACTTCGCCCTATTATAGATGTTCTAAAACTGCTGAAATTATAAATAAGCATTTAAATTTGCCTATCTATGAAGATTCGCGATTTAATGAATTTAATAAAGTTTTTGAAGTGATACAAGGAGATAAAAGCATAACAAAAACTGAAACA
>JBJEXU010000156.1:0-2118 GCA_051886095.1 Christensenellales bacterium
ATTGGACCTCATAGAGATGATATAAAAATAGAAAGTAACGGAATAGACTTGCGTTCTTTTGGTAGTAAAGGTCAGCAAAGAACGGGAGCATTATCTTTAAAACTTGCAGAACTAGAAGTATTTAAAGATAATATCGGGGAATATCCAGTTCTACTACTAGATGATGTGCTCTCCGAACTAGACACAACTAGACAAAATAAATTACTAGAATATGTTGCAAACATTCAAACTATACTTACTTGCACCGATTTTAATTTTAATATTCCTCATACTAAGTTTTTAGTTGAACAAGGCAATGTATATAAGTTAGATAAATAATTTTTAAATTAAAATTTTTGCTTTAAAAAATTCTCAATAAATTATAAATAAAAAATACACTTAAAAAATTTATTAAGTGTATTTTTTAGTATTAAGTTAGAACTATGCCAAATTACTTACAAGAAATTTATTTAGCAGCCTTCAAAAACGATAACAAATATTTTAATTCATTATTCTAACTGGCAAGATTAAATACAAGAACTCGTCGGTATCATTAGATGTAATAATGCAAGGGGAAACTGATGAAGTAAAACTTAGTTTTAAAAATTCATCGGTTGTAACTCTTAATGCTTCGGTAAAGTATCTAGCGTTAAATGCTATAGTTAAATCATTACCTTTAAGAGAAATTGTAATATTTTCTTTAATATCTCCAATTTCAGATTTAGACGAAAGCACCATAACCTTATCTGAAATTTCAAATTTAACAAGGTTATTTCTATCTACTCGACTAAGCAGACTTGCTCTATCAAGTGCATCTAAAAGTTGCTCTTTATTAAGTACTACATTGGTATTAAAACTTGTAGGGATTATCTGGGTATAGTTAATAAAATCACCTTCAAGTAATCGAGTAGTCATCTTAGTGTTATCTATATCTACCATCAAGAAATTTCTTCCTACATTTACTCTAATAGGAGTATCGTCGTCACTAAGAAGTTTTGCTATTTCATTAAGTGACCTAGCAGGAACAATACAACTAAATTCAGCATTAGTATTAAGAATAGGTTTCTTAACAACTGCAAGCCTATATCCATCTAGAGCAACTGCGGTAATTTCTTCTTTAGAAATTTCCAATTTAACACCCTTTAAAATAGGTCTTACATCTTCTGTTGCAACTGCAAAAATAGATTTTAAAATTAATGCTTTTAAATCTTTTTGTTTCATTTCAAAATACGAACTATCTTCTAGTTGCTTAATTTGAGGAAATTCGCTTGCATTTAAGCATTGTATTTTTCCAACACTATCTGTATATTTAATAGAAAGAACATTCTTATCATCTACACTTAGTTCTATCTGTTCGTTATTTAATTTCTTAATATACTCACAGAAAAATTTTCCGGGAACTACCATTTCGCCTTCAATCTGAACCACACCTCTAATAGTTTTCTCTATAGATAATTCTAAATCGGTAGCACTAAGTGTAACAAAATCCTCTTCCGCTACAACTTTAATTCCCTCTAGTATTGGGTTAGTGGTCTTGTTACTTGTCCCTTTACTTACTTTTAATACTGCATCAGATAGGTCTGCCCCATCACATATTATCTTCATATAGTACTCCTTACTTTTAATTTTCCACCATAAAAATTATTCAACAAATATAATTAGGCTCTCAAAATTAAATACCCATTTATTTAATTATTTCTAATTCTACAATATATTTTCAATGTTTTCACAGTTTCTTTATTTAAGTTTAACATTTTTTAAAATTATGACCAAATAAAAATAACTACTTAATTTCAAAAAAATTTGAAAACAAGCAGTTATTTTATTCCAATATATTTTTTATAGGCTATTTATCATCATTCATCTCATTATCTGCATCTATTTCATCGGTAGTTGTTATATGTGCTGGCAAGCCTTTTCTATGGTTTATTCTACTACTTATTGCTTTAACTATATTTTTACCACCATCAACTACAGTTTTGCAACCGCCAACTATACCCTCAAGGGCTTGAATAGCCTTAGTCTGAATAATAGGCATAACACCCGGTGCAATTTCACCTTTTGCTAATTTTTCTTTGTATTTACTCAAACTATCTTCATCTGAAATCATCTCGTCATATACCATATCTGCCTGCTGTT
>JBJEXU010000157.1:0-2106 GCA_051886095.1 Christensenellales bacterium
GGCATATATATTACCATACAATCTTATAGGAGGTAAATTTATGTCTTTTTTTTCCGGAAATAGACAAGGTTGTAACCCTGGCCCAATCGTAGGTAATCCTTTGCAGGGTCTTTGTGAAAAAGCGTGTATTCAAACTACTAAAGTATTTGACGCGTGTATGAAACAATTACAGTTAGAAAATACTCAAGTAACTCTTACAGATGTAACTCCAGAAAGTCCAACATTACCACTTACTTTTGTTGGCTGTGCTACCCAAACTAATGATGTTACTATTACTAATTTAGTGGTGGATAGATTTGATGATAGGCCTTGCTTTGCTAGAGTTACTGGAACGGTTGAAGTTCCTATTACAGTATCTTTTACAGATGCAAATGATGTTGCAGGTACTGGAGTTGGTACAATAGCAATTCCTGTTGATGTTGTTCTTTATGTACCACAGCCTTCGGTTGTTCCTTTTAGGGTAACAGCTTTTGCTAATGCTATTTGTTCGGGTGGTACTTTTGTAGAAGGCACTACATTTAGTATTAGTACTTGTGTAACACTTATAATTAGAGTAGTTGTTGATGCAGAACTTTTAATTCCTACATATGGATATTGTCAAATTCCACCTTGTCAAGACTTTACTCAAGATGTTTGTACTGGTTTCTTTGATTTGCCATTGTTCCCAGCACAACAACCTGTTAATCCACCTACTCAAATTGGATAATATTTAAATACTTAAAACAACTCCTTAATTTTTTAAGGGGTTGTTTCTTTTTTTAACCTTATTTATTTTTTGAGATGCTCTATCTAGATGTTTTTTGTCAATTTTTAATGGAAGAATTCGGAGGTGTTTTTTTCAAATGCAGTCTTGACAAAACAAAATTCTATGTTATACTAAATTTAGTAAAAGGTGAGGGATTGGCTATGATAAATAAGTATGAAAGATATGTTCTGGCAAATGTAAGAGTGGCATGGATAGACGGTGAATATTGTCCTATATTGGTCAATAGGTTGACAGAAAAGGCGAAGAATTTAAAAAATGATAATATATTTCATTATGCTGCTAGACCAGTTACTGTTGATAAGTTTGTTGCAATAAATGTTAGACCTAATAAAGAATATTCAAGTAAACTAATGTTAGATGCACAGAACTTAATGCAACAAGCAAATTGGAATTTAGAAAACTTTGAGCGTGTATGGGGTATTGCTAATGTTCATAGAATTGTAACTAGAGAAGAATTGCTTGCAATGACTGATGAAGTAAATCTGCAAATGGTTGAAGATGAAAGAAAAGCCAAAGTAGAAAAAGAAGTTTATGCACATAATATGAATTTTTAATAAACTTTTTTAAAAATATTCATTAAATTAAACTTAGATAATTGAAGTGAGCCTCCTAATGTTGTCAAGCTTTTAAGGTTCACTTAATAAATCTAAGTCTTTTTTATTTGAAAATATTTTAAAAATAACTTGTTGAACTATGGTCTTTTTGGTAAAATAAAATTAGGAGTAAAGATGAAAGTATTTGCTATAAGTGATTTACATCTTAGTATTAATAATGATAAGCCAATGGATATATTTGGTCCAGTCTGGGAAGGTTATTTAGATAAAATCGAGCAAGACTGGAAGGAGAAGGTTGGGGAAGATGACCTTGTTCTTATACCCGGTGATATTTCTTGGGCAATGCGACTAACAGAAGCCATAGAAGATTTAAAATACCTAAGTAGTTTTAGTGGAAATAAAGTAATTATTAAAGGTAATCACGATTATTGGTGGAGTTCCATTACAGAAGTTAGAAGAAATCTTGGAGACAAAACTTTTGCTATTCAGAATGACGCAATTAGATTTAATAATGTTATAGTCTGTGGTTCAAGGGGTTGGACTATTGCTGATGGTGAATTTAAAGATGCACAGGACGAGAAAATTTATAAAAGGGAACTTATTAGAATGGAATTGTCCTTAAAATCTATGGACGCTATTAGAAAAGGTGATGACAAGGTAATTGTGATGACTCATTTCCCGCCTTTTAATTTCAGATGTGAAGATAGTGAAATGACTAAGTTATTTGAGAAATATAATGTTGATGTTGTGGTTTTTGGTCATCTTCATAGTTATGACAAAAAACAG
>JBJEXU010000158.1:0-7849 GCA_051886095.1 Christensenellales bacterium
GTATATGGCAATATGTTAGAAAATTATGCCACTTTGGATAGATATAAATTTTTACTTACAACTAATAATAATGCACTTTATACTTATATTGAGAATAAGCGCCAAGATAATCAAACTTGTGAGCAAATAATTTCTGATTTACATATGAGATATTTAAAGAATGCTATGTCTAAGTCGGGACTAAATATTCTTGATAGCAATTTGTCTACTTTTGATTATCAGTCTGATGTTCGTAAATTTTTAAAACAATTTGTTCCACAGAATTTAATTGATATAGTAATAAGTGATTATAACGAACTAACTGATTCTATTGACTTTGATATTTTAAGAGATTTGTTAGAGCATAAATTCCAAGAAAGTCTAGAAACTTATGTGCCAGAATATATGAGAAATAATCTTATTTCTTGTGCAAATATGATTGCTAGTATAACTCAAGTAATTATGTCAAATGCTCAAATAAAAAAGACCTATGATGCTTATTCTAGTAAAATGAAACAAACTTATATCAATAGTTTAATTGATAAAATTGAAAAAGGTAACATTCCATCGGTAAACCTTGATAATGATCAAATGAATTCAAGAATTATTGACTATTTAAGTTTCTCAATTAAAGGTCAAAATGTTATAATTCAAGCGGAAGATGATAAGTATAGTGGACTAGGAACTTATCCAAGAAGTATTTATTTTAAACAAAAAGAAAATGCAGACAATTCTTTAAGAACTGGTAAAATATTATCTTTTGAACAGAATGAAATTATCACGACTAGAAATGACACTAATTTAATCAATAATGATGTTGTTAATTTATTCGGGTCGTTATATAAATTTAATGGTGCATATAACAAAATTTTACTAAAATTAAAACCTTATCCATTAACTGGTGGTGTTAAGTTTATGGAAAATTTAGTTGATGCTCTTAATGAAAAAATTGACATTAAAGTTACTAGCGAAACTAGCGAAGGTAGTAAGGTTGTTATCAAAAACACTAAGTTGTCAAATGAGGAAAGGACCTTTGATTATGAGGACGAAAACTGGTTTGTTAGAAAAGGTTTCGTACTTAATAAATCTAAAGTCAAGGAATATTATTTGTTAATTGCTTTTGGTTTCAAATATGGTCTAGATAGAAATAAAGAGAAACTAAAAAAGGATTTCTACACAAATAACATTTTAAGTTTAAACAAAATTAATGAAACTTTCAAAGACCAATCTGAAGAAATGATTAATTTAATTACTCTTGTTATTAGAGATGTTATGATGACCAGTTGTGATAGGGTGATTGATTATATTAATTTACTCAATAATAAATTTGAGATTTATTTTAACAAAATGTTATATATTAATAGATTGATTTTAGATTCTAATATATTTGATACTAAAACAGACGAGGAAAAGTTAACAACATTAAATGCTCTTGAACTTGACTTTGTAACAAAAGCGGAAGATATCATCACACCTCATCTAGATATCTATAGCAGTATTGAGGAAATTGAACGCTATGAAAATTTATATTTATATTATTCTTTAACCGCTTTATTTGAAAAACTATCCTTAGATGAGAGGTTTATAACAAAGGAACTTAGCGAATATTTTGAAGATGTTAAGAAAAAAATTAGAAATAAACTTCTTGATATGATTAAAGAAAGAATACCTCTAAATGGATATGAACAAAACTTAGCAAAATATTTTGAATTAAAACTTGATAATTTAAAAGAGATTGAAACCTCAATTAGTAATGTTGAAGAATTAACAGAAAAAACTGAGCAAAAAGATGTTATTAAACTTGAGAATATTGATGTTGTATTTAAAGGTATTCTCGATGGGTTTAGAAATGCGTTAAAAAATCAAGATGATTATATAAAAGATTTAATGAATGATGTAGGAAATACCCTTGAGTATGTGGGAGAATTGCCAATGCAGGATATCTCACAAAAAGATTTAGAGATATATTTACCTAATAATCAAAAAATTATTTGTAATGTTAAAGGTTTGTTACAGCAATATTTGTTTAGATATATAATTGATAACAATCACGACCTTGGACCTTTTGCTTATGTTATTAATGAATTAAATGAACAAGAGGATTTATCAGATATTGTAAGAAATATAGACTCAGTAGCAGAGAAACTTAATGCTCCAGAATTAGGTATTAATTTAATTGCCAAGTTCTCTTCTATTAATCTTAGTGATAAGGGTAATGTTTTAAAGTTTGGCGAAAATATATCTACAGTTGTAAATAACATTAATAAAATAGATAATATTGTAGAGCAACAAAATACTCTTAATAGAGATGCGTTCTATAAAGAGGGTGTTGAGGGTGTTAAAACATTATTTGAACAATATTTTAATAGAATAAAGTCAGAAAAATTGGATTATTAAATTGTTCGGTCAAGACGATAATTAATAAATATCTCAAAAATGGAATTAAAAATATTCAATAACCCCCAATTTTGAATATTAATTTTAAATTCACTATTGAAATATATAGAATTTGATGTTAAAATATAATTAACATAAAATATTTACTAAATTGCTTAATGGCAATAAGGTGGAGGTTTATATGGCAGAGAGAAAAATTAATAAAGATAATATTATTAAGATTGCAGATGGTTTTTCCCGTAATATGGGTGAAAGACTAAGAAGCAGTTTTGTTAGTGGATTGTCTAGTTTATCTAGTAAAATTGGTCTAAGTAGAGCATTTACAACAATGTCTAAGGATAAATCAGCAAATGTTGATAAATTAATGGAATTAGCAAGCAAGAACCCTGAAATGTTTGATGCTGGAATGTTTAAAGAGGAGGTTCTTGTTTGTTTAAATAATAAGCAACTTAATGCCATATATGATATGATGTCAAAAGTAAAATCTTTGACAGATAGGGCAAGCGAACTTAAAGATGATAAGTATCTTGCAGAAAAGAATTCTGAACTGGCTAAAATGTATAAACTTGCCATTGATGAAATGTCACCTTATTTTGAGGGTGTTAATCTATCAGAAATGTTCGGTTCGGATAGCATTGATAAGACTCTAAAAGAAATGGATAATGTACAGTTATCAGAAGGATACAGTGCACCTATAGGTAAAGGCTTGCCTTCACCATCAAAAGCCGACCTTGAACTAGTTGCGGCATTCAAGATGCTTGATGTGGATTTGTATCTAGACCATAGTAATAAATGGATTATATCTAATGAGCAGAAAGCCAAATATAAACAAAAAACTAATTCTATGGAAGAAAGATTTAGATTTAATCAAGATGAAGTTCAGAGTTTATTGGATGGCTATTTGAATAAACCATTAAACGAAAGAAATGGGCAATTAATTAACCCTGAGGGATTATTTAAAGTTTATCGTCAAAGAGGATTACAAATAATAAATGAGGATAATAACTTAAATAATGATGAGCAGAAATTATTAACAACCAATCTTGAGGAAATGTGTAATAGATTTTCTACAGAAGGTCAAGATTGGGAAATAAACTTATTAATTAATCCAAATATTATATTAAGAAATGCTCAACAACTTGCTTTTGCAGAAATTTCTCAAGAAAAATTACAAAGATATAATTCTACAATTCTTCCATCTTTCTCAGATAGCTTAAGAGAACAAGTTGATAATTCTGAAATGCCTGATGCGATTAAAGAATTTAAGAGACTGGCAACAAGATTTAATAGCAGGGCAATAGAGGCTAATGATTATATTATTGACCATCAACCACAGGGTATAGTAAATTTTGAGAGTGAGTATGAGACTCAGATAAATATATTAAAATCTAGACAAAAAGCATTACTATCGGGTACTCCTAGTCCTAAAGAATTAGGTGAACTTGAAAGTAAAATAAAGATGCTTGAAACTGCTCAACAACAATTTAGAGTAAATGTCGACTTTATGAAAAGTTTTATAAATAGTCAAGTCGGACCTAATGCAAATAAAGAGCAGGTTTTAGATAGTTTACATAATGTTGAAAATAATTATTGGATAAAATCAAATGGGGGTGATTTTGTTTTGATGGATAGACATTCGGGAGAGAATCCAACTTCAGGTGCATTTTTGGATACTGCACAAAAGGCTAAGGAAGATGCTTTAAATGCACTTAAAGCACGAATTTTGGGTAAAAACACAACTGAAAATCAATCACTAATAAACGAGGCGTTAAAGTCATTTGATGCCAATGCAGGCATTTTGGATTATTTAATGTTAAATGATGATAAAGAGATAGGCTTTGCTAAGTCGATGGATTCAATGTATAAACTTAAACTTGCTGAGATTTTATTCGCAGAAGGTGCGCCTTTAGATATTGAATTTAATAAATATAAGAAAAATAATCCTAATAAAACTATTGACGATTTCATTGACGAAAATTTTTCAGAAAACAATGCAGACAATCAATTGTTTGATAAAGTATCTTTAAAAGCCGGTTATGAAAGAAATATTAATAAGATAGACAATAATTTCAAAATTAGCGATAAATCTAAACAACATATTAATAATACTTATGATGCCTATAATCGAAATTTAGTTCTTCTTGATAGAATAATGAATAGTTTTTCAGATGAAGAACTTCAAAAATTTAATGATCCTACAACTCCAGCGACAGCCAAATATGCTTTAATTAATGATAAAATAAAAAAAGCAAAGCAGGATGCTAAAAACAATCCAATTAATGCAGTTCCTGGAAATAAGGAATTTGAGAATGCAAAAGCAAGACATAATAATAAAGTATTAGGAACTTTACTTTCTAAAGATTTAAATAATATTATAGAAAGTGAGAAAGAAAGTGGTTCTGAACCAATACTATCAAATACTATTCAGAAATATCTAGATTCTCTTAAGGGTGGGCAAGCAAAACAGCAAGATCAAGATAAACTAAAAGAAGAGATGAAAAAAACGCCTAAATCTAAATGGCCTAAGTATGGTGATTTTAGACAGAAGACGGTTGACCAAATTAAATTTGAAAAAGCAATGAAAGGTTATTCTTCTAAAGAGTTAAAGAAACGTTTTATTAAATTATTACTTAAAGGTTTGAAAGCCGATACTCCTTTTAACGTTGAAGAATATAGGAAAAAGAATGCAGAAAAAAATGCACAAAGGACTCAAACACCTAATAAACAACAAATTAATGACAAAGACGGACAAGAGCATAGTAAAGAGGCTCAACCAGAAGATTCTTCAGTTCAACAAAGTAAAGATACTCAACCCGATAAGGCTAAACTAAAGCAAAGAGAATTTGAGGCATCTGCATTCTTGCCGGGTTTATGTATGGTTGAAAAAGCCATAGAAGAAGTTGCTAAGAAAGGTGGAGATAAAACTCGTTTAAAGGATTTGCAGTATACTTTAAAATGTTTAGCATCTATAGATGTTAATGATGCAAATAAGGCTTATAGTGTAACACGAGATGGTATGGACTTTAGAGATGCTTGTAGACAAATTGCTTTCAGCACTTGCAAGGGAGAATTAAAAGATGTCAAAGCCGTTCAAGAACAATTAAATCAGGCAATAACTAAATATTCAATTCCTGATAACGAGTTTACTAAACAACTAAAACAAGGGTTTAGTAATTTAACACCAGACCTTATGGAATATCTATTTGAATTTTCTTCAGAAAGTAAACAACACACTAATAAGGATGGGGAAACTGTTAATTATCTAACTCTTGGAAATTTATTACCAAGAGGGTTAGATGCTTGCAAAACAGATGCAGAAAGAAAAGAACTTATTAAAAATGATATGGAAAAACGAATTGATTATCAGAGTAGTGCAGACTTATTAAATCTTTTAATTTCTGAAGGTGGTTTTGATAGAAACAAGGATATCAAAGGGAATGCCGTTGCTCCTATGCAATTTGAAGACTTTGGTATAGACGGAGGAATGTAAGTTTAAATTTGTAAATAATTAAACTAAAAAATTGCTATTGACAAATAAGATATTTGTGATATACTAAATACATAATAAATTAAATCTAATGTAGGTGTAATATGGCTAAAAATCCTAATATTTATAAATTTGAAATAATTGAAAGAATTATTACTGAAGTTGATTTTACAACTAAAGATGAAGTTCTTGACTTTGCAAAAAAAGTTAGAGATATTGCTCTAGAAAAGAACACATCAAGTGATATAAAAAATGCTTTTAAGAATGCTTATAAAGAGATTGACGAAGAATTGACTCTTGGAAATTTAAAAGAAATTAAAAAAATAATTACAGATAATGCAAATTAATTAAAAAACAAGGTAATTTATTACCTTGTTTTTTAATTGTATTAATTTGAAAATTTAAAATGAATTAATGTATGATTAAAATTATACATTAAATATCTGTACCTGCTAAATAATCTATTGATACTCCAAAATATTTAGATAAGGCAATTAATTTTGATAGTGTAGGCTCACAAGAGTCTAGTTCCCACAAACTTATTATTGACTTTCCTACGCCAATAGCCTTTGCTAATTCTACTTGGCCTATGCCTTTTTCTATTCTTAAATCTCTTAATCTTTTACCAAAACTATCCATATAGTATATATTATTCCACAAAAATGGGAAAAATAGTTGACATCCCAGTATACTGGGAGTATAATACTAATATTAAATAAGACTAAGGAGGAATTAATGGAAAAAAGCAGGAAGGGATTAGGTGTTGTTTTAGGTTTATTTATTGGACTATTGGGTTTATTGTTCTTACTTGCATTTCCACAAGGCTCAAATGAAAGAGATACTTTTATTAAAGGCTGGACAATAGGATTTATTATTCAAATTGTTCTTGGTGTAGTTGGTGGTATTTTGTTCGGAGTTGTTTTTGCTGGAATGTTTTCAAGTGCAATGGATTCGATTGAAAATATGGAAACTTTGTCACTACTTTTAAAATAAATTATTGTTTTTTGCGAAGTAAAAAGATAAGTTTAAAAAACTTATCTTTTTATTGTTTTGAATATATTTTATTTTATGTTAAAATCTAAAATAGGTTAGTATAATTTTATAAGGAGAAACAAATTGAGATGTCCAGTATGCGGAGCAAAGTTAGTTGCTAAGCAAGTTTGCCCATATTGTAAGATAACAGATGAACAAATACTTAGTGCAAGTAATAAGAAGGTTAAGGAATATAGAAAAACAGGTAATAAAGACCTTATATGCTATACTAATGTAATTCCTAGTGACTTAAGCAGGCTTAAGATTATTTTATATACAATTTTTTTAGGCTGGTTAGGAATTAATCATCTTTATGTTTCTAGACCTGTAAGAGGAATTTATTCTATTATATCTACTGCGGGTTCGTTTGGAATGTTAATTGTAGGAAGTCTAGTTACTTCTTATTCAGATGCAGGACTTATAATTTATAATATATTTTATAATGTATTTTTTTATATGATGGCAATTAATGTAATACTTTGGATAATTGATATATTTGCATCAATATTTAAAACATTTAAAGTTCCTGTAGTACTTCCTAGAAAGGAGAAAAAATAATGGCTAAAGTAATTGTTGGAATGTCGGGTGGTGTAGATAGTTCCGTTGCGGCGGCACTGCTTATAGAACAGGGTTATGAAGTTATTGGTTTATTTATGCATAACTGGGAGGAAGATGACGAAAACGAAGTATGTTCGGCGGTTACCGATTACGAAGATGTAAAAAGGGTTTGTAATAAACTTGGTATTCCATATTATACAGTTAATTTTGCTAAGGAATATTTAGATAGAGTTTTTAGTTATTTCCTAGAAGAATATTCTAAAGGCCGTACCCCTAATCCAGATGTATTATGTAATAGAGAGATTAAGTTTGGACCATTTCTTGATTATGCAAAATCTTTAGGTGCTGATTTTATCGCAACTGCTAAGCTGGCCAATATCATACCGAAGACGCAAG
>JBJEXU010000159.1:0-7832 GCA_051886095.1 Christensenellales bacterium
GAAATAATAATATAATTTGTTTTTGTGTGGGAATATTTTTTCTTATATTATTTGCCATTTCATTTTTTACTAAAATTAATTTAAATTTGTTATTTATTGGTTTATTTTTGGCTTGTAATAGTATTCTAAGTGATAAAAGTGCTTATTTTGAGAAAGTAAAAGCATATAACAAAGGAAATCAACCTTGTGAAGTAAAGGTATTCAAAGTAAATGATTTTGATAAGAAAACTTTGCTTAAAATTATTAGCCCTAATTATTATTCAATCTTTGTGAATAGTTTAGAAGATAATAAGAAAATAGTAAAAGAGGAAGATATTATTAAGTCAACTAAATTACCTTGAATTATTATCAACAAATTGTTATAATAAAGGTGCATTTGAGTAATCAAATGTAACTTATGTCTGTTGACAAATGTTGTAATCGAGCATATTTTTTCTTGTTTAGTTACTGAAAATGCCAAAATTATTCATATATATCGGGTAACTAAACTTAATCTTTGGGAAATTTTCAATCATTACTTTGTACTTGTTTTTCAGCAGGCTAATTAATTTAATTTTAAAGATTTTACGTATGAAAAAAGATAGATTAATAAACATTAGATTTTTATTTTGTTTATTTATTGGACTAATAATAGGAATTATTGTTAGTAAACTTTTTTTATTTCGTCAAATTAATTTAATTATTTTAATTGCTATATTCTTTCTAGTGATAGCGATGATGTTATGCGGTTTCTTTTATGGTAAAAAAACAGAGATGCGTAATTTACAATTCAAGGCTAGAAAAAATTTAAGTTCAATAATTAAATTCTCGAGTATTGGTTTTGCAGTGGCATTTTTAGTTGGTATGTTGATTAGTTATCTTCCAATTATTAATATACTTCTTGTTAAAGATTATAATGAAGAGGTTATAATAACAGGAATTGCTTGCGATTATATTGATGATGAGGAAACATATAAAAAGTTTATTTTAAGTGATTGTCAAATTGCTGAAAATGGTCAAATAAAAGACTTTGAGTATAAGATTATGGTTTATACTAATGCTCAAAATATTGTTAATTTAGGTGATAGAGTAACTTTTAATGGTACACTTTCTAAATTTCAAGTTTCTAGTAATTATGGCTTTAATTCAATAATTAATGGCATT
The DNA here is from genome assembly GCA_051886095.1 of Christensenellales bacterium. Taxonomy (GTDB): domain Bacteria; phylum Bacillota; class Clostridia; order Christensenellales; family UBA1242; genus UBA11490. The sequence goes on from JBJEXU010000159.1 coordinate 1,144, forward strand.
GCATATTCTACCTTTGTTAATAGTTCGGATATGACTATTAGTAGTGGGAATATAAGTGTAAAAGATTTTATTCATAACGGGGTTTATGATTTATTAAACGATAATTTAAATTCGGATAATGCTAATATTTGTTATGCTATTTTATTCGGTCAGAAAGAGTGTTTAGATAGTGGAATAAGTCAAATGTTTAGTTATGCGGGAATTTCGCATATTTTAGCAGTATCTGGTTTGCATATTTCTGTGCTAGTAGCAGTTATTTGGTTTTTTCTTAAAAAAATTAAGTGTAATAAATATTTAAGATTAGGAATTTTTGCAAGTATTTTATTATTTTATGCTTATCTTTGTTCCTTCTCTCCAAGTGTATGTAGAGCAAGTTTAATGGCTTTTATCCTTGCATTTTGTAAGACTTTTATGTGGGAATATGATGCTCTTAGTTCTCTTAGTCTATCTGGCATTATAATTTTACTTATTAAACCTCTAATGCTATTTTCTTTATCTTTCCAATTATCTTTTATGTGCATATTTGCAATTATAACTTTTGCGCCTAGTATTGAATTTGCTTTAACTAAAATTAAATGTCCTAAAATTCTTGCTGGTAATCTAGCAATTAGTATTGCTATTAATGTTGCCATTTTGCCAATCGGAATTAACTCCTTTGGTGTGATTAGTTTACTAGGAATTTTGTCTAATATAATCGTATTACCTATTTTTAGTGTTGTATATGTTTTATTATTTGCAGTAGTTTTAATTGGAGTACTTATAAAACCTTTGGGAATATTGCTTGCTATTCCTAATCTATTTTTGCATCTTATTAAAGTAGTTGCTAATTATGTAAGTGCTTTACCTTTTGGAGTATTTAAAATTTTCAATATATCATATTGGTTATTAGTTCTTATCGTTCTTGCTACTCTTATTTTGCACTATTTAATGACTAAACATTGGATTAAGACCGTTGGGCTAATAATATTAACTGGAATTATAACTCTTATATTTGCGTTAAATACTATTCCTACTAAATATGAAAAAGATAATGTAATTGCGTGCACTCAATATAATTCTAATGTGGTGATTAGTGTAAGTGATAATGTTGTGTCACTTGTTGGTTCGGATATAACTTATAATAAACTTATTTTTATGATGAAAGAAATAAGGCTGAAGAAAATTAATAATATTTATGCTTACGATTTGCAACTTAATAATTTAAGTGAACTTATTAAAATTTGTGAAGAATTTAATGTAGATAAAGTATATATTCCTGAAAGTTATGATTACGCAGAGTTAAGAGATAAGTTTAATAAAACGGATTTAATCTTAAGTGAACAAAATATTGGTAGCATTAATTTAAGTTTAATAAATTATAAAGGGGATAACATAGCAATTAGTATTAAATGTGGTGATAAAATTATATTAATTCCTAATATAAATAATAATAAAACCGAAACCACTTATTTAATAAATAATTATATAAATACTGTTGATTATATCTTGTTAAAAGAAAATGATTTATGGGACGAAGTAGAATTCTTTGGGATTATGCATATCTTAAATGATAAGACTATTATAATTGAAGGGTGATAAAATGAAATTTGAAGATTTAAAAGTTAGTTTTAAAAAAGGTTTTAAACCAGCATATTTGCTAATTGGAAGTGATGAGTTTTTGCTTTCAACTGCATATAATCTTATTGTAAAATATTCTAAAACTGAATATCAAGAACTTAATGTAATTAAATTTAGTGAAGGAATTATTGATGGTAGTGAAGTGGTGAGGGCTCTGAATACTCTTCCGGTATTTAGTGACAAAAAAATAGTCCTTCTAGATTTAAGAATGTCTCGAAAATCCGAACTGAAAAATGTTAAGATTTTAAATGAATATTTAATAAATCCCAATTTGTCTTCTATCTTGATTATTAATATCGGTGCTAATGAAGACGACTTTGGTCTTGAGAATGGATTATTAGAAATAGTTGATTGTAATAGACTTGATGGTAAAATAGTTAATGCGAAAATTAAAGCAACAATTAATGCAAAAGGTAAAACTATTGATGAAGATGCTTGTGATAAATTAATGGAATATTCCTTATGTGACCTTTCTAAAATAATGGTGGAGTGTGATAAACTTGTTGCGTTTGTTGGAGATAGAGAGAATATAACTATTAAAGATATTGAGCAAATAGTAACTAGGAGTATTGAATATCAAGTATTTGAACTTACCGATGCTCTTGCTAAGAAAAATTCATCAAAAGTATATTCTATTCTTAATGATATGGAGGCTAAAAAAGATGAATACAAGATGCTTCCTTCACTAATTTATTCACATTTTAGAAGATTATTCCATATTGCACTAAATTCTCAGGCTAGTAACTTAGAAATCGCAAGAATGCTAGGAATTAAAGAATATGCTGTTAAAATGAGCAGAAATCAAACCACATTATTTACAAAATCTAGTCTTAAAAAAATAAATGAATTATGTGCTAGTATTGATTATGATTTAAAGCAAAGCAATATATCGCTAAATAATGCTATAGAATTAATAGTTCTAACTATACTTAATTTAAAATAGTTTAACAATAAAATATAATCTCTTTAAAATATAATTGTTGTGTTATTAATTTTTCTAGTTGAAAAATATTTTTGATTATTTTTATTAGAAAGATTAATAATAATATTTTATTAAAAAATCAATTAAAAGCAAAAACACATTGCCTTAAGCGACAATGTGTTTTTAGTTATATTTAATAATTTTTAAAATAGTTTTAATTATTTAGTTTCTTTAGCAGTTGTTTTTCTAGTAGTAGTTTTCTTAGTAGCAGGTTTCTCTTCAGTAGTCTTAGTAGTTGCCTTTCTAGTTGTCTTTTTTTCTTCAACAGGTTCAGAAGTTTCTTTCTTTGTAGCTCTTCTAGTTGTTTTCTTCTCTACTGGTTTCTCTTCCATTACTGGAGTCTCAACTTTAGGTTCTTCTGCAACTATAGGTGTAGCATTTGCAGTATTAGAATTTGCTTTAGCCTTGTATAGTTGAGATGCAAGTCTGCCAACTTTTCTACTAGCAGTGTTTTTATGGATTACACCTTTACTACAAGCACTATCAATATAAGCATAAACTTCTTTGCTGAATTTCTCTGCTTCTTCTAGTCTGCCTTCCTCTAACATTTTTCTAAATTTCTTAACATAAGTACTAAGAGTTGCTCTTACAAATCTATTCTCTGTATTTCTTCTTTCAATAGTACTAATTCTCTTTTTTGCTGATTTGATATTAGCCATTAATTTTCTCCTTAAAATATATCTATATTGTTAAATCTGCATTATTTTAACATATTTTATTTTGAAAAGCAAGAACTATTTGTGGAAATTTTTATTTTTATTAGTTATTTTATACTCTTTCTGTTTTGTGTCTTAAGTATTTGGGAATAATTTATAAAATTAATTATTAGTAAAATTCATTAATTATAAAACTAAATTTTTAGTAAAAAATAAATTGCAATAAAAAGTAAGTTGTTTGCTTAACGTAAATTACTTGAAAGGTGTGAAAATGTATTCTGATTTAATTTTTGATTATTTAAGAAAATTTAATATTGAAACGGGCAAGGAATTAAATTTTAAAAAGGTAAACTTTGAAAGAGGGATAAGTAAAGAAAGATATGATATTAAAACTGATGAAGAGTCTTTAAAATATAACAAACCTATTGGAAGATATGAACTAATGTCCATTCCAGATACTTTGTTATTTGATGAAGAAGAGATAAGATATTGTACTAATAAATTAGCAGATATTTTAAAAAGCATTTTAGGGAATATAAAACCTAAAGATAGAATTTTAGTTGTTGGGCTTGGTAATAGACATATAAGTTCGGATAGTTTAGGGGCTAAAGTGGTGGGTAAGATTAATATAACTATAGACAATAATTTATTACCTAAAGTTATGGCAATAAGTCCATCAGTTATGGGTCTTACGGGAATTGAAACTGTCGATATAATTGAGGGTGTAATTCTAAAGACTAAAGCCAGTCATATTATTGTAATAGATAGCCTTTGTGCAAGCAGTTCGTCTAGACTTGGTAGGTCTATTCAAGTTACGAATACAGGTATTTGTCCAGGAAAAGGTGTTGGAAATAATCGAAAATGCATAGATAAAAATATTGCTCCAAATACATTTTCTATTGGAGTGCCTTTGCTAATTTATGCTAGTACATTCGTTAGTGAAACATTAAATGAAAATGGTGTAACTGAAGATAAAATTAATGGTATTATGCAAAGTACTATAAAAACCTCTAAAGATAGCGAAATAATTGGGGTTTTAAAAAGTATAAATAAAGTGCTTAACGATAATCTTGATAATATGATTGTGTCTTTAAAAGATATAGAAGAATGTGTTGATATTCTATCCACTATTATCGCTGGTGCTATTAATATTGCACTGGGTGTGAATTGATGTAATTCTAAGTATTTTATTTTAATACTTTAAGTTATAAGTTTAGTTATAAATGGGTTATGCTTGCATAAAATATAATATGAAAAAATTTTGGATTGTTTTGAGTGTGGGAATAGGGATTATACTCTTTTTTTTGATTATGATTTTTCTTTTGTTTCCTAAAAAATTAACTAATGAAATTAGCAGTATTGCGAGCAAATATAATTTACCCGAAAGTATGATAGCAAGTGTTATCAATATAGAGAGTGGATATGATGAGAATGCTGTATCAGAAGCGGGTGCAATAGGTCTGATGCAGATACTGCCTTCAACTGCTGAAGACTGTGCAAAAAGAATGAATATTGAGTTTGTCGAAAGTGACTTATATAATAAAGAAATTAATATTGAAATTGGGTGTTATTATTTAAGGTATTTACTTAATATGTTTGATGGAAATATTACCAATGTATTATGTGCATACAACTGGGGTCTTGGTAATGTAAAAAATTGGATAGAAAATGGTAATGTGGATAATAACGGAACTATTACAAATATTCCAGTAAAAGAAACTTCTGATTATTTGAAAAAATACTCTATTAATAATTTTGTATATAAAAATCTATATGGGTATTAGAATTTTATTTTTATTTGATTAATTGACTAGGGACTTTTTATTGACAATTTTTACTGCCTTTGTTATTATATTACTTGTAATTTAATCTTAATTATTTTTTATTTAAAATAATTATTAAAAGTAATAAAAAATTATGCAAGTATACAAAGGTGGTTTTTATGCAAGAGAATTTGTACAAAGAAGTGGATATTAGAGCAAACAAAATTAAAGAATTAAAAGAACAAGGGATTAATCCTTATGCAGATAAATTTGACGCTAGTCATACAATAACTGAAGTTAGAAAGTTATCTGATGGAGAAAGAGTATCTGTTGCAGGAAGAATAACTTTTAGAAGAACATTTGGCAAATTTATGTTTATTCAAATTAGCGATATTTTAGACAAGGTTCAAGTGTCTTTAAGTATTAATGAAATACCTGAAGATAAATATAAATTCTTTAAGGATTATGTTGATATAGGTGATTATGTCGGTGTAAGCGGTGAAATTTACACAACACAGACGGGCGAACTTACTGTAAGAACTTATGAGTATAAGTTACTTTCAAAAGCAGTAAATCCTTTGCCTGAGAAATATCACGGACTTACAGACATTGAGACTAGATATAGACAAAGATATCTTGACCTTATAAGCAATGCTGAAAGCAGAAAGGTTTTGCTTGGAAGAAGCAAGTTAATATCTTTTATTAGAAGATATCTAGAAGATAATGGTTTTGTTGAAGTTGAGACTCCAATTCTTCAAGGGGCTGTGTGTGGTGCTAGTGCTAAGCCATTCCTTACTCACCATAATGCTCTTGACAAAGAATGTAATCTTAGAATTGCTCCAGAGGTTTATTTAAAACAGGTCGTTGCGGGTGGTTTCCCTAGAGTATTTGAGGTGGCTAAGTGTTTCCGTAATGAGGGAATGGACGCATCGCACTTACAAGAATTTACTCAAGTTGAATGGTATGCAAGTTATTGGAATTTCGAGGATAATATCAGATTTTATTCAGATTTTATCAGAAAAATTGTTGAGTATATGCTTGGCGGTCACACTATAACTGTTAATGGTGAAGAATTTGATATTTCTAAAGAATTTAATAGAGTAGATTATTCTAGTAAGATTAATGAAGTTCTAGGTTTTGATGTTCTTCCTTTGCAGGAAAATTTAGAAGAACTAAAAAGTAAAGTTATTGCAACTGGTCTATTTGACAAAGACGAGATAGAATTTTTAAAATCGGCAGGGGCTGTTATTGATTATGTGTATAAGAGAAAGATTAGACCTGATATAGTTAATCCAACTATCTTATATCATTATCCTGCTTGTCTTGTTCCTCTTGCTAGAAGAAGTGATGAGGATAATAGAATTATTGAGATGTTCCAGTTCCTAATTAATGGTGAGGAACTATGCAAGGCTTATAGTGAACTTGTTGACCCAGAAATTCAGAGAAAAACTCTTGAAGAACAAGCAAAAGCAAAGGCAAATGGTGATGACGAGGCTATGGATATTGATGAAGACTTCTTACTTGCTATGGAACACGGTATGCCTCCAATGAGTGGTCTTGGAATGGGTATTGATAGACTTCTTGTAATGCTTTATGCTCAAGAAAATATCCGTGACGTTGTGCTTTTCCCTATAATGAAATAAAGAGGGGTAAATTATGAGTTTATTATTT
>JBJEXU010000160.1:0-2092 GCA_051886095.1 Christensenellales bacterium
AAGAATTTGAAAGCAGAATAAATCTTAATATCCCACTAGAACACTTATCTCAAATGGTTTGTAATGAGTATAACTTGGGGGATTTTGTGGATAACCAACTAATTGAAATTGGTTATGAAGATTATAACTATATCTTAACTACAAAAAACGGAAAATATGTTGTCAAAGTTTTTTCTAATGAAAGAACAGATAATAATGCACAAGAACTTGCAGAACGCGCTTATGTGGCTTATGAAAATGGTGTATCTTGTCCTAAAATACATAAGACAAAAGATGACAAATGTTTGCTTGTTCTTTCTCTTAAAAATGTTCAATTTAGATTGCTAGTAATGGATTATATCAATGGCAAAGACTTTTTATCGCTAAAAGAATTACCAAACAACAAAGAACTTGAACTTATTGCAACTGAACTTGCGAAACTTAACTGTATTGAATATAATCCGCCATTTATTTATGATAAATGGGCAATCATAAACTTTATTGAAGAATATAATAAAAATATTTCTCTTGTTGATGATGAAGATAGACCTTTAATAGACAAAGCATTTAAAGCGTTAAAATCTTGTGATTTGAGTAAACTTAAATATGGTTTTGTTCACGGAGATGTTATCGAAACTAATGTAATACGCGATAACAATGGAAAACTATATTTTATAGATTTCTCTGTATCTAATTACTTACCTAGAATTGTTGATATAGCAGTCACAATATGTGATTTGTGTTTAGATTTAGAAGATATCGAAACTTCTAAATTAAGAGCCAAGAGATTTATTAATACATACGAAAAGACATCTCCACTCTCTAATTATGAAAAAGAATGTTTAAAAAAATTCATTGTTTGTCATCAAGCAATTACAATACTAGAAACCATTAGAGAAAAGAAAATTGAACACAACGATAGCGAAGAAAATGAAATATTCTTACAAAAAGGAAAACAAGGATTAAGAATTGTATTAGATGATAACTCTGTTAGAGAATTATTATCATAAAGGAGCAATTATGAAAAATTATTTTATAATACACGGAACATTTGGACACAATAAAGAAAATTGGTTTCCTTGGTTGGAGAATAAACTAACTGAACAAGGATATGAAGTATTTAATTTTAATTATCCTACACCAGAAGGACATAATTTTGAAAATTGGTCAAAAGTTTTAGACCAAGCAAGAGATAAAATTACAGAAGAAAGCGTTTTTATTTGTCATTCTAGCGCTCCTATTTTCCTTATCAAATATTGTCTAACTAATAATATTAAGATTGGAAAACTAATTGCTGTTAGTGGGGCAAACAACTTTAAAGTCGGTGTTCCAGAGTTTGATGATATAAACAAATTTATGTTTGTTGATGATGTAACTAATTTTAAAAACTTATGTAAAGAACGTATTTGTTTTTATTCAAAGAACGACCCATATATTAAACTTGAAGCATTGCAAGATTTTGCGAAATCAATTGAAGCAAAAGAAATTGTTTATGATAATGCGGGGCACTTTAATGCAAGTGCAGGATATACAAAATTTGAAGACATTTTGAATTTTTTATAAGGGAAACTAATGAAAACTTGGAAAGAAAACAAAAGGAAAATTTATGAAACCAATTTTAAAAAAGAAGATTAGAAATATAACAATTTGTACAGCTCTTATAGCATCTACTTTGATAGGCTCATATCACACCTTGTCTGAAATTGTACATAAAGATAATTCTTCTATTGAACAAATAAATCAATATCAAGAAGAATTTAATGTTGTAAGTGGATATAGACATACTAATGGTGAAAGACTTAAACATAATGGAGATGAGCCAATTTATATACAAATCGATGATGAATTTAGTCCAGAGCAAAAAGAAACAATCAAACAAGCACTAGACTTTATTTTTGGACTTGTGGGAGATATTAATGATAATTATAAATATGTAGTTGTTGATGATATAAATCAACCTAAATATTCAAATAAAACAAAAATTAAGTTTGATGTTAAAGAAACTGTACTTTATTATGGTCAAGAAGTGTATGGATTATATACGACAAATATTAATAGGTTTAAATCAAAAACCAAAGGTGTTTTTATTGAAAAAGGCAATATCGATATGGAC
>JBJEXU010000161.1:0-2089 GCA_051886095.1 Christensenellales bacterium
CGCGTCACACAATTTTTGACCAAATTTATTTAATTCACCCACACACTCGCCTTTTGTTTTTTCCAAAAGAGAGGTTTGCGCAATTTCATCAGTTATAATATTTTTCACGCTTTGATTGTCACTACTAAAAATTGTAGGTACAAACTCATCATCGACCAGCAAATATTTTACATCGCACGCTTTTAATAATATTTTTTTGTTCATAATTCTTTCCACCTTTTAATGTTTTATTCTAATCCCACCTAGAATATCGATTGATTATAGTTTAACATAAGAAAAACACAAAATCAATAGTGATTTTAAAAAAAGCACAGAATTTTTTCTGCGCTCTAAAAATTTAATTTTTTCTATCTTCCGCTTGTTCTTCAATCGATTTGTTAAAATCGTCAATTTCCTCGCGGAGTTTTTTCTGTCTTTTTGTTTGTTTAAATTCTTGCTTTATTTTATTGAAATATTTCTTCTGAGCTTTGCCAAATAAATGTATAATTTCATCACTTTGGACGCCGAAATAACTACAACCGATTTCACCATTTGTTTTCAATAGAAATGTCATAGCGGTCAAACAATCTTCGTTCAAGTACTCAATTTCGCCATTCTTTTTGACCGAAATATTCAATTCATCTTTTATTTCCTTATCATTATTTTCCATCGGTTTTCCTCTAGACATTGAATCTAAATAACATTACGTCGCCATCTTTGACAACATAATCTTTGCCCTCAATTCGTACCAAGCCTTTTTCTTTGGCAAGGTTATAATTCCCCAAAGCAACTAATTCCTCATAAGAAATAACCTCTGCTTTTATGAAACCTTTTTCAAAGTCTGTATGGATTTTCCCCGCTGCTTGAGGTGCTTTGGTGCCATTAGTTATTGTCCACGCACGCACTTCTTGTTCGCCAGCAGTTAAGTAAGATATTAGCCCAAGTGCTTTGTATCCAGCAACAACAAGTTTATCAAGGCCAAAACTTGTAATCCCTAGTTCCTCTTTGAAAAGTTCTTTTTCGTCGTCATCAAGTTCGCAAAGTTCTTCTTCCATTTTGGCACTTACTACAATAGTTTCGGCGTTTTCCTTTTCGGCAAGGCTTTTTAATTTCGCCACATTTTCGCTTTCATTTGAGTTTGTATTGCCCACTTCGGAAATATTTGCACAATATATTACAGGCTTGCTCGTAATTAAAAAGAAACTTTTAATCAATTCTTTCTCGTCGTCATTTGCGTTGTATGCTCGCACTGGTTTTTCGTGCTCAAGAAGGTCTTTTAATTTGCTTAGCAAATCGCATTCAGCTTGCAATTTTTTGTCGCCGTTTCTAAGCGATTTTACCGACTTTTCCAGTCTTTTATTTACACTCTCAAGGTCAGCTAGAATCAATTCCAAATTTATTTCTTCGACGTCTCTAATAGGGTCAATACTGCCTTCGACGTGGATAATCTTTGCATTTTCGAAACATCTTACTACGTGAATGATTGCGTCAACTTCTCTTATGTGGCTCAAAAATTTATTCCCAAGCCCCTCGCCCTTTGATGCCCCTTTTACAAGCCCCGCGATGTCCACAACCTCTAGTATTGCGGGCGTAATTTTTCTCGTATTATACATTTTTCCCAAAACATCCAGTCTACTATCTGGCACGCCTACGATTGCCACGTTGGGCTCGATTGTGCAGAAGGGGTAATTTTCGCTTGGGATTTTCTTTTTTGTAATTGCATTAAAAAGTGTACTTTTGCCAACGTTTGGCAAACCAACTATTCCTACTTTCATATTTTCTCCTAAATTTTTCTTAAAACTAAAGACTATTCTAACACAAAAAAAAATTTAACGCAAGCCCACAAGCCTAAACGCTTGGCGACTGTCCGTTAATTTACTTTGATATTGTATGTATGTTATCACTCGCTCCACAAGCCAGATGCTTATCCTCTAAGAGAAGCATGTCATATTGAGCGAAACGCAGTGTAGTCGAAATATCTATTTAATCATCCTTATAATGTTAAACCACATAGATTCTTCACTACGTTCAGAATGACAAGATGGCGTAGTGCTTTATGGAATCCTAAATAAAAAGAAGTGAAACCACACAACATCTCACACTCATATTT
>JBJEXU010000162.1:0-2087 GCA_051886095.1 Christensenellales bacterium
TTCACCATCTTTATACCCATAGTCTTTAAAACCTTCAGGATGCGATATGGAAGCTAAAATTCTAGACTCAGGATCATTATACTCATCACTACGGAAGGTATCTAAATATGTACCATATGCCATAGTAATCTGATTGCCAAATGTTATTTGAGCAATTATATTACTAGTTTCAGAAATATATAACGTTAATTTTGATTTAGCTGGGAAATCTTGGTCTGGCATCTTGTAATAATTATCGGTGCCTGTTGCTCCTTCAGTGGTCGTTAACGTATAATAAGAACCATTTTTATAGCCAAATCTTACATTAGGCTCAATACCATTTAGAATAGATGACTGTAATTCATTTAGTTGAACGGTAGCAGTTGTGGTTTTTAGCGTAATCATAGGAGATATATAAAGTAAATTTTGCTCAATCGTATAGCTACCAATGCTAGTAGGTGTATTATACATATCATTCATATCAAATGTTGTGCCTTCATAAGTAAATGACGAATATTCATATGAAAGAATTAATTTATTAATTGTAGTAAATCCTGACACAGTTCCGTCAGTATATATAGGATTAAAAGATTCAAATGACAAATCAAAAGTATCTTCAACAACTGAATTAAGTATTTGTGCAGTAAAAGTAGGATTTCTTAGAGTTCCAGCGTTATTAAATAATGGCGAATAATAGTTGCTAATAAAAACACTATCCTCATACAAATCAATAGTATTTTCATACCTTTTAATTAAATATAGATAAATTGTTGTATCCGTTGTAATTTGACTTGCCAAAGTATAAGTAGTTCCATAATTTGAAGGGTCAGTTAAATCCGTGATACTAGATGTCGACCACACAAATCTAAAAGGAGTTATATTAACTTCATAAGATTGATATTTTGCATTAGTGTTAAGAAACCAATCGTGTACTTGCAAATCACTTGAACCATCTGCAGTCTTTAAATTAATTGTTGGAATTGTACCATTAATAACATTAAATGTATAATCTTTAGTAGTAGTTCCCGATTGACCGGTAATGTTTTGATAAGTTGACTCGCCAGCAGGAAGATATTCAGAGCCTATATTTAATGATAAATTACCATTGACATTAGCAGCTGAATTACCTACATATGTAGTTTTTATAGTAAGTGTCTTGCTATTTACAGCACCTATGGTTTTGATTAACATAGCGGAACTAGTATTATAAAATTGTCCCCAAATATACAAAGGAAATTCAATACTTGTTCCTATAGCCGATTCTCCAGTAGAAGTATCAGTTTCATAAATAGTTTTATTTGCATATTCTGAAGAAAGAGTAATATTTACTTTATATTCTAGTTTTATCACGCTATTACTATGAAGAGTATAAGATCTATCAAAAGATGAACTATCTGATGTTGAACCATACAAAATGCTTGAGAAATATACTGCAGAGCCAGTATTTACTGCTTCAATATAGGCATTAGTTGGATCTATATATGAAGTAATTTTACCATCACCAGTTTTTGAGAATGTTGTAATCGAATTTTTATCAGATCCACCTATAACTGACACAGTAACATTATTATCAACCCCCTCGTTACAAATAATTACCCTAACATAAACTTTTAAATCAATAATAACATTTTCTCCGGCTGACACATTAATTTTTAAATAGTTATTATTGGTTCCTGATATACTAGTAGTAGGATTGGTATCTTTAACAAGTTTAGTAGTATTTGATTGAACAGTCCAAGTTAATCTGCCACAATTAGTAGTATAGTTATTATCTTCATCATAAGGTCCATAATAACCATTAGATGTATTAAATGCTATAATTTTATCAGGATTAGAATTATCAGGGTCAGTGCTATCAGTTATAGAATATAATACCCAAGAATTAGAATTTTCGGTGAAATTAACTATTGTAGTTCCAATAAATACATAATAATTAGTACACCCAGTAACAGATGATGCATCTCCCGGAGCGATATAATCACTATTAGAGAAATTCGATGCAACCTCAGTTTGCTTAATATGCAACTGCGGTGTGGTGAAATAAAAGTATACTAAATAATTGCCTGATATAACTAAATCAATATCAATATTCAAATCAGAATAATCAG
>JBJEXU010000163.1:0-2075 GCA_051886095.1 Christensenellales bacterium
TCTGAAAATTTTTAATTGCCACTACGGTTGCATCATCATAATTGCCATTAATATCGCCTGTGTAGTAACCCAACTCTTTTAACCTTGTTTGAATTTCTACCATATGTGTGTCATACGCATAAACTTCTTTAGAATTTATTAAAATTCCACCCATAATTATTACCGCTAAAATCACCATACAACATATTGAAATAAAACATCTTTTTAATTTCATATTCTCACCCAAAATATTTATTTATAAGTTCTAAAATTTTGCTTTTATATTTTACACTATTATTACCTGCATCTTTACCAATAAAGCATAGAGGTGGATAAGCAACGCACCACCAATTATCCCCCGTTCCACTTCCAAGTTCAATAATTAATGCATCATAATAATCTGCAGGAAAAGTCGTTCCATCATAATCTCTAGAAGGGAAATATTCATACCTTATACTTGCATTTGAAACATAGTTAAAACCATTTCCCAATAAAACTTTGTCAGCAATTTTTTCAAGATTATTTAAATTTTCTGAAAGGATAATTTTAACATCTTCGCTATCATTACAACTTGCAAGCAAAGGGGTAATAAAAGTAATCACTTCGTCTCTAACTTTTAGTTTTACTTCTTGGTCCACTTCGCTATTAGAATTGGCTCTTATATGTATCCTAACAACATTTTCTTTTTCTCCACAGGCAAAAAAACTAAAACTACATAATGTTATTAATAATATTGCAAACAAATTTTTAATTAACTTAAATCCCACCTAAAACATCTCCACTTAATTTTTACATATTCATTTTTTGACATTTAACCGATAATAAAAACAATACAAAATAGATAATCTTGTCAAAAAATACATTTTAATGTCGGTCTAAATATGAAAAAATATTATTTTTAAAGAACAAATAAAAAGTGGGGACATTATCCCCACCTTAGAAGGTTAAAACAGTATTGGTTAGTTTCTAAAATTTCATAATATTTGGTTTATATACAACCAACTTATCTCCAGCCTTTAATGGAAGTTCTACATCTGGGTTTTGTTCCAATATTAATTCCTGAGAGGTATTAACATCTTTGGCTACATCCCAAATAGTTTGATTAGGTTTTACAATATATAAATACAACGCGCAATCGTCTAATGGTTTTTCCTCTCCAACATTCACACCAGTTATTGCACACAATGTATTTTCACTAAACATATCTGTATATACATTTAATTCGGCAGAAACTTCAATTTCTTTGCCCCTTTTGCTTCTTGCACCAATATTCTCAAGGCAAATTGTTACAACACCTGATTTATCACCTTCAACTTTCTCTTCCACAGCAAAAGGCATTTCTACCTGAACGGAAGTTATATCTCCAGTATCCTTGGTATAATAAATAACTGTAGAATTAGCAACACCCTCAATACAAAGTCTATCACCCTCGACTCTACTACTAGCAAGTACTAGATTATTAGTACTTACACCTAATATTTCATCTATAAAGGGAGCAGTATCTAGAATACTTGCTGTACCGCTAATATTATCTTTAAATCTTACAGAGCCCTTGCCAGTAATTGTATTAAAGTTTTCACAAGTTACCGACATATAATTTTTTTCTAAATAAAGGTCATCAACTACTTCTAATGTGGTTGTATTAAATACATATCCTGTATAAACAACTGGAACATATAAATTAATAGTTGCAGTTCCCTCTTCAATAACAGTAGAAACTTTAATTTCGTTTGAAATTAGACTCACAACACTTTGAACAACCGAATCGGAATTTAACCCATCTAGAGCAACTTCCCAACTAAAGTCAATTGAGTGATATTTAGTATTAATATCTTGAACATTATCTCCAGTTTTATAGCAAATATCTACATTTAATTTGCCATTAACAATTAAATAATTATCTTTAGGTTGCACATCATATAAACTAACGCAAGGTGTTACCATTAATACACTCATCGCATTATCTATTTGCAAGTCACCAGTAACATCGAACTTCTCATATGCTTTGCCGATATATGTACTTAAATTAAGTTCACTTGTAGACATATGAACATCATCACCATTAGTCGATGTTAGAATACTAATATCTCTACTTG
>JBJEXU010000164.1:0-2072 GCA_051886095.1 Christensenellales bacterium
TCAATTGTCTTAACTTTGCTAGTTGCGTGTGCAAGAAAAACTTTATCAAAATCATCATAATCAATCCCACAACCATTATCAGATACTTTAATCTGGTCAATTCCACCATTTAGAATTTCAATGATAATATTTGTAGCACCTGCATCTATTGAATTTTCAACAAGTTCTTTAACTACACTTGCAGGTTTTTCAACAACCTCTCCTGCTGCAATTTTGTTATAAACATCTTTGCTTAAAATATTAATTTTTGACATATTATTCCTTTTTTAGATAATTTTTTAATTGAATTAGAATATCAAATGCATTAAGTGGTGTTAAATTATTAACATTTAAATCTTGAAGAACAGCCACAATATTCTTAATATTTTTACTATTTTGTTGATTTTTATTAGCATAGTCTCCATCAAGAGAAGAAGTGAGTTTATTTTCTTTGGATAAATCATTCTCTTCTAGAATATGAAGAATATCTTTTGCTCTTTTTAAAATATCTTCAGGAAGTCCAGCAAGAGATGCGACCTCAATTCCAAAACTCCTACTAGCACCACCTCTAACAATTTTTCTTAAGAAAATAATTGAATTATTAAATTCTTTTACAGAAACTTTGTAATTTTTAACACCATCAAGTAAACCCTCAAGTTCAGTTAATTCGTGATAGTGTGTTGAAAATAAAGTTTTAGCAGTAAAGTTCTTAGATATATATTCTATTACCGACCAAGCAATGCTCAATCCGTCAAAAGTAGAAGTTCCCCTACCAATTTCATCAAGAATAATAAGACTATTGTTAGTAGCATTCTTAATAATATTACTAACTTCACTCATCTCGACCATAAAGGTACTTTGTCCCATATTCAAATCATCACTTGCACCAATTCTAGTAAATATTTTATCAACAAGACCGATTTTAGCAGAAGTAGCAGGAACAAACGAACCAATATGAGCCATAAGTGTAATTAGCGCTACTTGCCTCATATATGTACTTTTACCAGCCATATTAGGTCCAGTAATAATCATTGTACGACTGTCAGTTGAATTAAGAATTGTATCGTTAGAAATAAATTCTTCAGATTTATTAATAAGTTCTACAACAGGATGTCTGCCACCAATTATTTCTATGCAATTATAATTTTTTGAAACAAGAGGCTTACAATAATTATTTTCAAGTGCCACATTTGCAAATGATAATAAAACATCAAGTTCTGCAACTGCTTTTGCAGTTAATTTTATATCTTCAATTCTTGTAAGTAATTTTTCTCTAATATCAGCGAATAACTTTTTCTCTAAAATGTCCTTATTACCATCTGCATTTACAATCTTTTCTTCAATAACCTTTAATTCATCGGTCACATATCTTTCAGAATTAGAAACAGTTTGCCTACGAATATAATTATAAGGAACAAGAGAAGATTGCGAATTAGGAACTTCAATATAGTATCCAAAAACTTTGTTATAAGATATTTTTAGGTTCTTAATCCCCGTCTTTTCTTTTTCATTTGCCTCTAACTCAGAAATCCATATTTTACCGGTTTTAGAAATATCTATATATTCATCTAGTTCTTTATTATAACCATATTTAATTATATCACCATCTTTATTAGGCTTAACAATGTTGTTTTTATCAACTATTGACCTATCTAGCAAATCAACAATGTCGGTAAAATTTTTTAAATTGCCTGCAATTTTAATTAAATTTGTGGCTTTAAATTGAGATAAAATCTCTTTTAATTCTGGTATTAAAGCAAGAGAATTTTTTAGTAAAATACAATCACTATTAAGTAAATTATTATAACTGACTCTTCCGCAAAGCCTTTCTATATCATAAATATCATAAAGAATATCAGATAATTTTCCCCTAGCAACAATATTTTTACATAGTTCTTCAACAGCATTTAGTCTAAGGTTAATTAATTTATCATTATATAGAGGTTGGTCAATATATGTTTTTAGCAGTCTAGCACCCATAGATGTTTTTGTTTTGTTAAGAACCCAATAAAGTGAACCCCTCTTTTTTCTGTCTCTCATTGTCTCCGTTAGTTCAAGGTTTTTTCTAGTATTGGCATCAATCTGCATATATT
>JBJEXU010000165.1:0-2046 GCA_051886095.1 Christensenellales bacterium
CAGATGACTTTAGTTTAACCATTAACAACGAAGATAAAAGTTGGACATTTACTAAAGACGACTTTGAGGTTAATAGTGATATCCATACAATTTTGGAAGCAAGCGAACTTAAAAAGAATTATTTCACCGACGAAGAAGAACGCACTACACTTATTTCACAATTTGAAAAAGTTGGCGGAAGCATAAACATTGCTTTTAATTATATGTTCGTAGGTCTTGATGAGAAGATTGAAGAAATCATTAGTTCGGTTGAAACTCCACCTGTAGATAGCACAATCACTTTTGATCCAAGTTCAAGTGATTTATTTACTATTACAGAAAGCACTAATGGAAAAAGAGTCGATAGAAATGCTTTGTATAAAGATATTAACGACCAATTTCTATCTAGCAACAATGTTTCTGTTGAACTAAAATTTGTAGACGAAATACCTAGTATTACTAAAGAGTATAACGAAACTTTAACTCAGAAAATTGCTCACTTTAGTACAAACGTTGCAGATAGCACAGGTGGCAGAAAACATAATGTTAAGAAAGCATTAAGTCAATTTGATGGTTTTATTCTCGAACCTAAAAAAGAAGTATCTTTTAATAATATAGTAGGAGAAATATCTTTAAATAATGGATATAAAACCGCTACTATAATATATAACGGCGAGTTTACAGATGGTATTGGTGGTGGTGTCTGCCAAGCATCAACCACTTTATACAATGCTCTACTTCTTAGCGGAGCAGAAATAACCGAAGTTCATAAACACACCCTTCCCGTTAGATACGTTCCATTCGCACTAGATGCAATGGTTACAGAATACACAGCAGACTTAAAGTTTATTAATCCTACCGACTATCCAATGTATATTCACACATACTCAGATGCCAATAGTGTTTCCGTAGATATTTATTCTCATCAAAGTGAATACACCTACAAAACCCGAAGCGAAACTTTAGATACAATATCAGCAGGCGGGGATAAAATTATTGTAGATACCGAAGGCAAATATTCTAACAAAGTTTTATTCAAAGGAGAATACTTTAGACTATCATATCCAAAAGACGGATACGAAGCTAAAGCCTACCTTCAGAAATATGTAAATGGTGAATTGATAGAAGAGAAAGAAATTCGTCACGAAATTTATCAACCTCAAAAAGGTGTTGTAGTTGAGGGTGCAGAAACTGCTCCAGCAGGACTTACACCTATTGATACCGGAGTAAAAATCATAACAGAATAAGATTATTAAAAGAGATTACTTTAATTTAGTAACAAAAGCAATCTCTTTTTTTATTTACTCATTTTAAGATTATTGTATATATTTTTTATATATACAATGTTACAGTTATTAACTTTACTAAGTCTGAATGCCATTAAAACCTGTGGATAACTCACAAAGTTATGCACATATAGGCACTTTTAAACACATTTTTCGAAAATTAATCAAACTTAAATTGTGGATAACTGCCATTTTTATTGTGGATATGTGGATAACTTTTTAACTTTTTCAAAAAAATTATTCACTTTAATGAGTTTTTATGCAATTTTAAATAAATATACACTAAAATTTATAAATATTAATTTGTGAAAATGTGGATAACTTTTTGTGTATTAAAAACCGCTATTTTTAGCACTGCAAAATTTGTCAAATAATTTTTTATTTTTAATTATACATTTATCAATAACGCATTTCTAAAAAATTGCAAACTAGTATTAAAAGTCAGTAATTAAATTTCTAATAATATTAAAACTTAAAAAGTAATTACTCCCAATCAACAGAGTGCAAGTAAAAAATACTGCCATTTTTAATAGACAGTATCTTAATCACATTATAGTTAGACTTAAATTTCAATTAATTCATAAGTTCTATCACCAAGCCCTAAATTGCAAGCCTCTTCTACAGTTAGTATAGCGTGTTTTTCGTGCATACGATTTACCAAACTTTCCTTACCATTATCTTTGGAATTAATTATAGTATCATAACAACATTGGTCAAGTGCTACAGGGTCTACTGATGCGAATATTCCTATATCTGCCATCTCGGGTTTTGCGGGATTATT
>JBJEXU010000166.1:0-2024 GCA_051886095.1 Christensenellales bacterium
TGCTCTTAGAAGATATGCATATCTTCTAAAAAATATAGATAGTAATGCTATAGTTGTGAGTGATTTGATTGATGAATATATGTACAAGTATCCACGTATTGAAATTGATATTGAAAAAAGTTATATAGATAGATATGTTGGTGTTGAAATTGGCAAAGATAGAATGATAGAAATTCTTAAATCATTAGGTTTTGGAGTATATGAAAATAATAATATTTTCCATATAGATGTACCATCATATAGAGCAACTAAAGATATTTCTATTAAAGCAGATATCGTTGAGGAAATTGCTAGAGTTTATGGCTATGATAATATAACTGCTAGTCCAATTCTTCAGCCAGTAAGACTTACAAGACTTTCTAAAGATGTTGTAAGAGATTATGATATCAAATATGCTTTGGCTGATAGATTTAATATGCACGAGATTCATAGTTATATTTGGGAAGATAGTATGGCAAATAAGACTCTTGGAATTGAAACAAAGTCTTATATTAGGCTAGTTAATTCTCTTCAGAAAGATAATGATGACATAAGAGCAACTATGACTCCTACAATTATTAGAGCATTACTTCAAAATAAAAGATATGATAACGAAGTTGGTATATTTGAAATAGGTCATATTGTAACAGGAATGGAAGATAATCTTGCGGTCGAAGAGAAATCTCTTGGTATGGGCTGGCTTGTAGAGAAAGATAGATTAAGTGCTAAATTACTTGAAACTAAAAATTTAATTCATTATTTATTTGATTATATTCTTACTATGCCTGTTAAACTTGTAGTAGCAGAACCTACTGAAAATTATTTAAGTCCAGTTAACTATTATAGTGTTTTAAGTGGAGATGTATGTCTTGGTTATGTTGGGGTAGTTCACCCAAGTGTACAACATAAAATTGATGAGGATAAATATATTATAGTTGCCGAACTTAATGTAACTAAAATTAATAAATTAGAACCTTATCATATTACTTTTGAACAAGTATCTAAATTCCCAGTTACAACCCTAGACTTTAACTTCGTATTAGGTGAGAATGAGGTGTATGGCAAACTTGAGAATGTTGCTAATTCTATAGAAACAAATCTAACATATAAATACCAATTACTAGATATTTTCATAAATAAAGAAAACAACACAAAGAGTTATACTCTAAGATATTTTGTAACTAGTATGGAACATACACTTTCAAGTGCAGAGATTGAAGATTTCCATAAAACGGTAATTTCAACATTTGAAAATAACGGAATTTATTTAAAAACTGAATAATAACAAAAAAAAGAAACCTTGTATTTGGAGTATACCGCCAATTTTAAGGTTTCTTTTTTTACTTACAAATTTTGTGTCTTGGATTTAATAATTAAATTATTAGAACTTTATGGCATTTTCTTTAAAGAATTGAAAAATAATTTTTTGAATTTTTTTACATTAATATCTGTTACGACTAGTGTATTAGGTTCTCTTTTGCTGTCAAAATCAATTACGCCAGTTTTTTCTTTTTCAAGAAACCTAATATGAACATACATTTCTTGTGTTTTAAAGTATTCGGGGTGAGCAACATATGCTACAGCACAAGGGTCGTGAGTGGCAATGCCTATTTTGACGTGTCTATCTTTGTAACTGCGGAAAATATATTCTAGCATTTCTCCCGTTTTGTTGGTAGTTCTTACTTGTTCTACTTCCTCTAAAGTTAGATATGCAGTATGTCCGTGGTTGCTAGGACAAATAACAATCTTTTCACCACTTTTCATTAAATATCTTGCAGCCTCTGGGTCTTGCATTATATTAAAACTTAGATATGGGTTGCGTTTGTTATCATAAAGAAGTCCGCCACTAATTAGAATATAATCAATATTTTCCTTATCTTCTGGGTGCTCAAGTAATAACTTGGCCACATTAGTAAGAGGTCCTAAGGCAATAATAATGATTTTTTCTTTTGAATTTGAAATAACTTCGTGCATTTTCTCAACCGCACCTAGTTTTGTTGGTTTTAATTCAAGTTTAGGGAATTTAAATTTGCCTAGTCCTTTTT
>JBJEXU010000167.1:0-7542 GCA_051886095.1 Christensenellales bacterium
TATTTGCAATTTGGATATTATTATAGTAAAATAGATAAGTACAATTATAAGGTGAGGACATTAAGGTGAAAAAAATTATAAAGAAAATTCTAACTATAACTTGTTCATTGGTGCTATGTCTTGTATGTTTAACGGGTTGTAGTTGGCTTGAGATAGATAGAAATAAATACTATAATGCAGTAGTTGTTTCTGTTGGAGACAAAGATTTTTATAAGAAAGATTTAATTGAGGCTTTCAGCAATTATGGTTATCAATATTACGAAGAATATAACCTTAGTCTAGAGGAATCCATCAATTATACTTTAAATAGTATGATAGATAGATGGCTACTTCTAGAGGAGGTTAAGAAAGACGATGCTTACCAAATTACCGATGAGGAAATGCTAGAAATTAAACAACAAGCCTTTGATTATATGCAAGATAGTATTTTCACATACGAAACTAAGATTAGAGAAGAATGGGATATGACGGTTGATAGTGAGGAAAGTTCGACCGATGAGTCTTCTTTAAGAACCGCTGAGGAAACATATACTCCTACAACTTACTATGAGTTAGTAGATGAAGGTGGCAAACTTGTAGGTAAAGTATTTAGAAGTGAAAGTGACGAACAGGATAAAACGATTGTAGGAGATATTAAACTTACAGACCATTTTACTAAATCTAGACAAATTATAACTGACAAGAAAGTTTCTGACGAGGCTTGGACAAGATATGTTAAATCTTTGCAAGATTCTGCTAAAGGTGAAGGTAGAAATGCAGACGAACAAGCAGTTTTATTATATGAAGAGAATAGACTAATTGAACTTCTTACTAATAACTTATATTTAGAGAAATATGAAAATGCTTTCTTAGATGAATTACCAGTTGACACTGAAAGTGTCCTTCAATATTTCAAAGACCAATATAATTCCCAGAAAGAAACATATTCTGCTAATAAGAGTCTATATCACGATGCTATGAAGAATGCGTCATCGACATATGTATATTATCACCCAAATAGTGGTAATGAATATGTAAATGTTAAACACATTTTAATTAACTTTACTCAGGTTCAGAAAGATGCAATTACTGCTATTAATACTAAATATGGTGTTACTAATGATGGCAGTGAAGAAGATGAGAAAAGGAAAGAGAATTCCTTCTATCAGAATGAGATTAAAGCAATCGTCAATCAGACAGAAACAACTTTTGAAATGACCGATGAGAATGGCAATAAAGTTACTAAAACTTGGAACGCCTTAGTTACTGGTAAAGATGATGAAAATAATGTATATGATTATGTTAGAAGTTATGTAACAGGTTCAACACTTAAGGAAAGATGTGAAAAATTCAATGAACTAGTATATATCTTTAATGATGATACAGGATTTATGAATAGCGAATTTGATTATGTTGTTAATCTAGATACTAATGTTACAGACCAGATGGTTAAGCCTTTTGCAGATGGAGTTAGAGCCTTAGATAAATCTAATGGTGGCGAGGGCGAAGGCTCTATGAGTTATATTGTTAGTGAATATGGTATTCATATTATCTTCCACGCAGGCAATGCAAAAAACTTAGTGGAAGACAATATTAATAATGATGAAGAATTACTTAGGGTTCTTTGTACAACTTATACCACTCCAGAAAGCAATAAATCTATTTTTAATTTTATTTATGACACACTTAAATTAGATGATAGTAAATATGATAATATGACTGAGAATAAAATTAAAACTGCTAGAACAGAACTTAAAAATAATGGTGTTCAAATTGTTTACTATGAGAAGAACTATAAAGATTTGTGGAGTTAATAATTTCCAACTTTTATAGGTGAAATTGTGCGAGCAGAAATTTGATTTTAACTAGAATATTATAGATATTATATTTCTATAATAACAATTTAAACTTGTTTATAGAATAAAAAAATTCATTAGTTTTCCTAATGAATTTTTTTATTCTATATAATTATTCTATATAATTTTATTCAACATATCTTAACCAAGTAGGACTGATATCAATATTTAGTTCGTTAAGATAACTAAGTTCATCATCTAGATTGAATTTTAACTTATAAGCAGTAAGATAATAGCCTTTGTATTCACCATTTAATACGGGTGCAGATTTGTTATACTTATTATCTCCTATTATTCCATATCCTAAGTGGGAAAGATGTGCTCTTATTTGATGAGTTCTTCCTGTGTGTAGTTTTATATCTATAAGACTATAATTATTAAAACTTTTTATTATATTAAATTCAGTAATTATTTCTTTGTATCCATCTTTGGGTGTATCGATAACTTCCATAAGAGCAGTACTACTGTTTTTCTTTAAATATGCAGTAAATATTCCTGTCTTAGAAGGAACACCATAAACACAAGCCTTGTAAAATTTGTCTATTTTTTTAAGTCTAAAATATTCTTCAAACTTTCTAGCAATTTCTTTATTTCTAGCAATTACTACAAGTCCTTCAGTCAGTCTATCAAGTCTATGAACCACAATAGCATTTTCACTCTCAAAAATTTCCTCAAGAGAATAAGTATTTTCACTTGATTTGTCTCTTGTGGCACATTCAATTCCAGCAAGCTTGTTAACTATTAGAATATTGTTATCTTGATATATAATAGGGACTTGAGGCATTGCTTTCTTAAATTCATAAATTTCAATATCATCACCAATATTAATGTCAATGTTGTCTTTTATCTTTTTGCCATTGACTTTTATTTTTCCAAGTCTAATACTTTTTTGAGCACTACCAAAACTCATTCCTTGTATATTATGAATGAGGAACTTTATTAATTTTTCTTTTTGCTTTGCTTTTAATTTCATAAAAGTTAATCCACATTAAAATATTTTATTTGTTAATATCTTTAGAGAGTTTAACATAATTTATTTTAAACACAAAACTTTTTGTCTTGATTAATAAAGAATTGTTAAACAAATTAGATATATACTAATTAGTAACAATTCTTATGTTTTATAAATTTCTAGAAATTATTTTTTTGGGCTTTTATATATTATTAGTTTAAGTGAGTAAAGTGCTTTGATAAAAATAAAATGCTTAATTAACAACTATGTTTTCGCCTGTATCTGCGTCTTGATACATAACCCAATATCCCTTGTTATATGGGTCATTAATATCTGTTGGTAACCATTGACTATACTCTCTTAGCTCAATAGGTGGTTCGTTAGCATATTGTCCGGGAACGCCATAACAAATATATTTAATGTCATCATTATAAGTGATTATGCCAACTACGTGATATTTATTGTCAATGCCAGTGTCAATCTTTACCCAATTACTATTATCAATTAATTTGCAAAGGTTCTCTTCTCTAGGGTATCTTTCAAATAATTCGTTTAATTGGTCTGCTATCATATCATAGAAATTATGTTTACCATTTGGGAATTTATATAATTCCTTATCAATAACTTCTTCAATTTCCTTATCATCACTCTCAAATAATTGAGCAGTGTTGCAAGCGACTGCTATCTCGTCTATATTTTTTGATACTATCTCGTCTTTATTCTGAGTTGTTATCAACTCTTCATTCAAGGATATTTGAGAATAATCATCCGCTGGTATATCGTGAGACTGTATTTCTATTTGATGTTTTATAGGCGAGTATGCCTGCTCATAAGTTTCGTTATTTAGTTCTAAATTTTGATTTTCATTTTGTATACCTATTAAATCTTCCATCTTGTCATTAATAACATCGTCCATTTGAAGAATAATGTTTTCAAATCTTCTTTTATTTTCTAAATATGTTGGCTTATTTATGTTTTCATTTCTTTTTGATTTTTCTTCTTCAGAAATCGATTGTTCGTAAATTTCATTTAAAGAAGATTGTGAGACTTGCTGTTGTGTTTGAGTGCATTGTCCTTCGCAACAATTACATTCCAAATTAGTTTTGCATAGAGTTTTTTGACAAGTATCTTTTAGATTTTTGACGTTATTTTGATGACAACAAGAATTATTATGTGATATTTCCACTTTAGGACTTGTGGTTAATTTTTCTATACTTTCTCTTAAAGTATTAATAATTTTTCCTTTGTAATTTTCGTTTTTTTCACTTCCCCAAAGAACGGGAAGAATATTATGGTTATCAACCTTTAATAGTACGCAACCTAGATTTTCGCTTAAATTTACTTTGTCAGAAAGTATAAAATTATATAGTTTTCCTTCTAGTTTAATATTTTGTTTAATAATTTTTTCATTGGATTTTAAACCTAGGACATATTCGCCTTTTAAATTATCCGAATATACTTTGATTGTCCCAAAGACATTAGAGTTTTTGTTTTCTAAAGAAAGAATGGCCATACCTTTATTTTTATCATTGTTACTAAGAAAGATAGTTTTTTTAATAAAATTCATTTTTACCACCTTTATTACGAGATTTAGTAATTATTTTACTTATATTATATATTACTTAGCGGTAGCAAATTGTTAAAAAAACTTATCAATTTTAAAGGAAAGAAAAAGAATTTTGTTGAATAAATTGTTTTTTCTTTATCACAATTTAAGATAACCAAATTCTACTAAATAGTTGACCAGAAAAAATAAATTTGATATAATTAAATCGTCAATAGGGATATTGACTAAATAAATAACTCCTTTTTTATTGCTACTGTACGAGATTAACTCCCTCGTAGGTAGCACTTTTTTATATTAATATTTAAGTAAAAAATAAACCAATTTCTTTTGATTAGAACTGGTTTATTTTAAATAAAATTTAGTTTTATTATTAAGTTTTTCATTGCTTTAGAACAATATTTTTATTTCAACATTTTGAAAATTCTTTTAGTTTTTATTAGATTTGTTATATTCGTAAATAATGTTAGATAACTTAACAAGTTCTTCGGTAGAAAGTGTTTCGCCTCTTACATTGTTTTTTATTAATGCTTTATCTAAAATTTCCTCTACAATTTCAGATGATAATTTAAAGTAAGATTTTAGATTGTTAAATATAGTTTTTCTTCTCATAGCAAAGACTGCTTTGATAGTATTGTCTAATGTCTTGGTTGATTTAATTTCATATTTAGTATTATCAAAATCAATTTTAACTATTGCACTATCAACATTTGGAACGGGGGTAAACATATTTCTATTTACTCTCTTTAAAATTTTTGCATTTGCTCTATAATCAATAGCAGGGGTTATAGCCCCATACTCTTTAGTATTGGGTTTTGCAACTAATCTCTCCGCTACTTCCTCTTGAACCATAATTGTCATAGATTGTAAATTCCTTGCACCTTCAAGAAATTTAAAAATTATTGGTGTAGTAATATAATATGGAAGATTGGCAATCAATAAATACTCACCATCAAAATTGTTTTCTATTTCCTCAATAGAAAACTTCATAATATCGCCAAAGATTAATAATTTATTATCAAAATCTTTTAGATTTTCTTCAAGGATTGGCTTTAAATTAGTATCAATTTCATAAGATACTACTTTTTTTGCTTTCTCGCAGATAATAGATGTGAGAGTACCTGCTCCAGCACCAATCTCAAGAACATTTTTACCATCTATGTCTATTTTGTCTATAATTGAACGCAAGAAATTAGTATCAAATATAAAATTCTGACCATAGGCTTTGTTGAATTTAAAACTATGCTTATTAAGTATATCAAAATTACTCATAATTATCTCGCTTTCTTAAATAAATTAAGAGCATTTTCTCTAGTTTGTTCTACAACGCTATCATAACTAATACCTTTAATTTGAGCAATTTTCAAAGCAACTAAAGAAGTATATTTAGGTTCGTTAATATATTTACCTCTATATGGGTGAGGGGTAAGATAGGGACAATCGGTTTCAAGCAAAATATCATTCATATCAGCAATCTCGCAAACTTTAGGTGCTTGTACACTATTTTTAAATGTAAGTGTCCCTCCAAAAGCAATTTTTAATCCAAGTTTACTAATTTCCTTATAAATCTCAACACTTTCACTAAAGCAATGTATAACTCCGCCATTGTTAAGTAAATTTTTATGTTCTTTAAGGATTTTTAAACAATCACCTATGCTGTCTCTATTGTGAATCGAAACGGGAAGTCCTAACTGACTAGCAAGTTCTAGTTGCTTTATAAAAACTTCAGTTTGTTTCTGTTTGTCAAAATTTTCGTAATGATAATCAAGTCCAATTTCGCCAATGGCTATAACTTTCTTATTTTTTGCATATTCTCTTATAAGGTTTTCTGTTTCTTCATCATAATCTATGGCGTCTTCGGGGTGAACACCTATAATTGCATATATATTTTCGTGATTTTGTGCAAGTTCAAAGGTGTCAATTATACTCTGCTTATTATATGCTACTGTAAATACTTTCTCAACATTATTGTCTTGTAACGAATTAATTAATTCTTCCCTATTATCATTGTACTTCTCATCTGTTAAATGTGCGTGGGTATCAATTAGCATTTAGCATACCTCGCAACCACTTTTTATTGGTCTATCAACGGTTATCAAAGATAAACTATCAAGTTCTTCGTCAACTGCACATAGTAGCATTCCTTGACTCTCAATGCCTCTTAATTTCCTTGGAGGAAGATTAGAGACTACTACTACGGTTTTACCAATTATATCTTCAGGTCTATAATACTTAGCAATACCACTACATATTGTTCTAGTTTCACTACCTATCTCGACAGTATTTTTAAGTAGTTTGTCTGCGCCTTCCACCTTTTCACTATTAACGATTTTACCTGTTAATAGTTTGGTTTTTGCAAATTCGTCTATGGTTACATAGTTTACTGTATTTGCTTTATCTTCGTTCTCTACACCTTTATTTTCTTTTTTAGGCTCTGTAGTAGTAGGGGTGTCTAGAAATTCAATTTCCGCTTTGACATCAAGTCTAGGGAATAAGTTTTGACCCTTATCTACTTTCATTCCGTAATTATTAAGTGAAAATTCTCTAATACTATCAAAAGTTTGTAAATGTTTCTCATATCCAAATTTATTAAATATTTTAATAGGTGTTTCAACTAAGAATGCTTGTAAAAGAACATTACAAATTCTAATTGTTTCGCTTAAATAATATAGAACAGTATCTAACTTGTCTTTGCAATCGGCACTCTTATTTAGTTTCCAAGGCTCGGTAATATCAATATACTTATTTGCAAGTCTAATCACAGCAAAAATGGCATTAACAGCATCATTAACTTTTTGCTCACTCATTAGAGTTACACATTTATTAAGTAATTCATTACAAGCGGTTGATAAAGTTTTCTCCTCTTCATCACATACTTTTGGTTCAGGAATAATTCCGCCGTTATATTGTGTAATCATTGCAAGAGTTCTACTTACTAGGTTTCCTAAATCATTACAAAGGTCGGAGTTAATTGTATTAATGAATTGTTCAGCAGTATAAGGAATATCATTAAAAATTGGACCTTCTTTAGCAAGATAATATCTAAGAGCATCTGAACCATATCTATCACAAAGAATAAGTGGGTCAAAACCATTACTCTTTGATTTACTAATTTTATCACCTTTAAGAGTTATGAAACCGTGAGAATGAATTTGCTTAGGAATAGGAAGCCCTAACATTTTAAGTAAAAT
>JBJEXU010000168.1:0-1995 GCA_051886095.1 Christensenellales bacterium
ACCATTATTGATGAAAATGTTGATAGTGAAAATGATGAAAACGGCGAAAATGAAGAGCCGAAGTCTTAAATTTTATAGTAAGCAGGATAAGGAATAGACTCAAAATTGTTGTTCCACCATTAAAAAAGCCTGAAAAATCAAGGCTTTTAGGTGTTTCAGACTAACACAGGGGGTGAAACAATTTTGACTCACATTCCCCACATTAAAGCAAGTGGGATACCCACTTCTTTTTCAAGGCACGACATATCAATTCAAAATCTCCTTTGCGAGATTTTTTATCTTGCTGTCGGCTTTGACATTTCCCAAAAACACTTTGGTTTTAGGGAACACAAAATACTGATTTTTAGAAAGGATTGTAGAACTGTCGCATAGCAAAAAAATAAGATTTTAAGGAGATTTATTTAAATGAAAACTATGTTAGCAGCGATTGATTTCAATCCAATTTTAGCCCCTATTTTGGAGGTGCTTAATGCAATTTTGTGGCCAGCAATCGGTCTTGTTGGTTCAATCGGAACAATCTATTGTATTGTTCTTGGAGTTAAACTAGCAAAGGCAGACGAAGCCGGTTCACGAGAAAAAGCAAAGAAAGATTTGATTGGAGCCATTATTGGTTTTGTTGTGATTTTCGTTTTGATTATAGGACTAAAAATTGCGATGCCTATTTTGCAAGATTGGGTAACAACACAAGTTGCATAATGGCTTAAATACTTTAATTATAGATTATAAAATTTCAATCTAAGATTTACAAAAATTTGTAAACAAGATTTAAGAGGAAAATATATGAATAAGAAAAAAATTATGTTAATTGGAGCAGGAATTGTATTTGCAGTTTTTATCTTCTTCCTAATAATTTTAGGAGGAAGCTCTGGAACTAAAAACATTCCAAAACGAGAAACCTTGATAAACAATTTTTCTGGAGTTGTGTGTGAAGTTGATAACGAAGAAAATATCTCATACAACATTGCAATATTAACAAATGATATTCAATTTGATAGCACAATTAAATATAAACCTTACACAAAAATAAAGATAAATCATAGCGAAGATTTTAAAAGTCTTGGTGTTGCATTTATGTTAAAAACAAGTGAAAATACAAGCTTTAATTTGTCGTTAAAAAAGAACGATGAAACGATAAAAACTTTTAATCTTTCTAGCGAAGCAGGACAAGTTAATAACATAAATTTAGTTTTAGAAAATTCAATAGAAATTAAATCTACAGATGAATTTTCTGTTGTAATTGATAGTAAAACAGAATTTGTGTTTGACACGATGTTAATTTTTGTTGATGAGGTGTAAGTATGGATTGGTTAACAAATTGGATATTTGAACTTTTATATAGTTTGCAAAAAACAATTTGTTATATCATTGACTTTATTAGAGAAATCTTTTACACACTTGCAGGAATTAAACCCGTAAACATAGATGGCGAACAAACAGATTTACTATCTCATTTCATTTTGTCGGATACCGTCAAACGAACATTCTTTTCCATATTTTTGGTTGCTGTGATATTGCTTGTGGTTTTTGTATTCGTTGCAATAATTCGCAGTGAATATGCCCACGGAGAGAACAAAAGGACAAAAACGCAAATACTTGCAAAAGCAATGCAAAGTTTTGCAATCTTTTTAATTGTGCCTTTTGTTCTTATTGCGGGTATAACTTTAACTAATGTAGTAATGGGCGCAATTAATCAAAGTATGAACCCATATTTTGCCACAGCTGGAGGAAATACAACTATCGGTGGACAAATTCTTATCACAAGTGGTCAATATGCTTATATTGGAGACGCAAGCATTAGAAGTGAAATTGAAAGAATGTTTTTAACTGGGGAACTTAACTACTTTGATATGAGTGTTGTATCTCAATATTACAATCTTAGAAGTATAGATTTTTTGATTGGAATCTTTGGTTCTATTGTAATTATGGTTATGTTTGTTATGAGTGCAATAACTTTTATTCAAAGAATATTTGATATAGTTCTGCTTTATGTTATTT